>NZ_JALBYS010000011.1:0-119799 GCF_022678525.1 Serratia sp. PGPR-27
GGCTTGTCAGTCGTTGTTCCCGGTCAGTGGAGGCGCATTATAGGGAGTTCTCGGCGAGCCGCAACCCCTAATTTCAATATTTTTTCCAACCGTTGAATGTTTGACCAAAACACCGTTAAAGCGGCAGTTTTTTCAACGATTTAAAGCCGTAGCCCTGCAAAACGGGCAATAAAGCGTCAGTATCTTCATTTAACGCCATGCAATACGCCAGATTCTCTTCCTGGCTCGAGACCAGGCTTTCCTGCGTAGAGATGAGCCAGGCGGTGCGGCGGGCAATCGCCGCGCCGGAATCCACCAATCGGGTGCCTTCGGGCAACACCTGCATCAGCTCTTCAGCTAACAGAGGAAAATGGGTGCAGCCCAGCACGACCGTATCCGGCGGCTCGCGCATGCTCAGCCAAGGATGCAGGATCTTCTTCAGCACCGGCAGCGGCACGGCTTCGCCGTGCAGCTTGGCTTCCGCCAGCTCCACCAGTTCAGAAGAGCCCAGCAGCTCAATCTTGCAATCGGTGGCGAACCGGGAAATCAGCTCATGGGTGTAGCTGCGCTGTACGGTGCCGCGGGTCGCCAACAGGCCGACAATGCCGTTGACGGTAAGACGGGCCGCAGGTTTGATGGCGGGCACCACGCCCACGACCGGGAAACTGAAACGCTCGCGCAGGGCCGGCAAGGAGACCGTGCTGGCGGTGTTGCAGGCGATGACGACAATCGCCAGAGGATGACGCTGCTGCACCGCGCCGACAATCTCCAGCACGCGCTCAACGATAAACTCTTCGGACTTCTCGCCGTAGGGGAACGCCACGTTGTCGAACGCGTATATATAGTGGAGATCCGGCAGCAACTGCCGAATCTCCTGATACACCGACAGCCCGCCGACGCCGGAATCAAAAACCAGCACCGTCGGGCGAGGTGTGGCGGTGCTGTTAGAAGGTATAGCTTCCAGTGAGGTAGTATTCTCTTCCTGGAGTAGCGTAGCCATAGGCCGTCTCATAATCTTTATCAAACAGGTTGGCAATTCTACCACGAACTGTCAGATGAGATGTGACCGGATACGAAACTGCGAGATCCCACAGGCTCACGCCGCCAAGTTTAACCGTACGCGTAGTGTAGCCGCTGTAATCACCGTCGTAGCGCTCTCCCAGATACTGGTAGGTTACCGCCCAATCAAAGTCATACAGCTGCCAGTCCAGCTCATATTTCACCTGCTGTTTGGCGCGGCGCAACAGCACTTCGTTGGTCTTGGCGTTGCGCGGGTCGACATAATCGTAACCAATCTGATGCGTCAGCGGGCCGGTATCAAAAGACGCCGTCGCTTCAACACCTTTAATCCTTGCCTGATTAACATTGTAATAGGCTGAACCTGAACCGCTTGATGCATAGCTGATCAGATTATCTATATCATTGCGATAACCGGTAACGCGCCAGGTGACCGGGCCGGTCAGCCCCTCAAAGCCCCCTTCCCACTGTTTGCTTTCTTCCGGTTTCAAATCCGGGTTGCCGCCAAAGCTGCCGTACTGCTGCCCCAAATTTGGCGCTTTAAACGCAGTACCATAAGACGCGATGGCGCGATAGCCCTCAACAAATTCCCAAGCCACGCTGGTTTGCCAAGTGCCATGCCAACCAAACTGCGAGTTATCATCACCGCGCACCGCACCTTCCAAAGTAAAGGCATCCACTTGTTGCTGCGCCGTCAGATAAAGCCCGGTATTACGTTGGCTCTTGCTCTCAGTGATGTAAGCCGTACCCGGTTCGATTTTCTGATTCTGCCAATCGACACCCGTACTGATATGGCCTTGAGCAACCTGGAACGTATTGCCCCACTGCACATTGTATTGCGTGGAGTCATCCAGGGTTGCAGACGCAGAATAAGGGCCGTATTTGGGATCGTAGTTATAGTCTTTGGTATGGCTATAGCTCGCGATCAACTGCGTAGCATAGATGCCGTCCTGATAGCGCAGACCGCTATCCCAACTTTGGCTATAGAGTTGGCGAGTGTCAGGCAACGCATCTAAATGCGCCGGATCCGAATAACTGTAATTACCGTCATAGGCCGTGCGATTGTCATAACCATAACCACGAACAAAGCCGCTGAACGCCTCATTGAACTTGTGCTCAATGCCGCCATACAGAGATTTGCTCATAAAGCCGTCGCGGTCAGGCTGTGCAGGATTGCCGAAGCTGTCCGGCAAGTTCGCTATAACATTATACCCTTTGGTATAGGTGTAGTTCCCCGCCACCGTCGCCACGGTGCTGTCGCCCAGCGGCTGTTGCGTCGACGCATCGTAGGATTGATAGCCGTTGGAGCCGACGCCGGCAGCCAGCGTCGTGCCGTTCTTTTCGCGGGTGGTAATAATGTTGACTACGCCGCCGATGGCGTCGGAACCGTATACCGCCGAACGCGGTCCGCGAATGTATTCGACTTTCTGCACCAGCGAGATCGGGATTTGGCTGAGATCGGAAGAGCCGCTGACGCCCGCCTGATTAAGGCGAATACCGTCAATTAACACCAGCACATGGCTGGAATTGGTGCCGCGAATAAACAACGAACTTTGCTGCCCCAGGCCGCCATTCTGCGCAATGTCCACGCCTGGCAAACGGCGCATCACGTCGGTCAGGCTCTTGGCCTGCCAGCGATCGATATCGTTACGGGTGACGACGGAGGTCGGCGCCAACACGGAAGAAACCGGCTGCGGGAAACGGTTGGCGGTTACCACCAGGTTATCGCCATTCGTGGCTGTAGTGTTGTCTTGCGCCCATCCAGAAAAAGCCGTGACGGAGGAGACCACCGCCAGCAGCGTATTTTTTGTAATTGTCATGAGAAAAGCATCCAAACTTAATTGGCGGATGCCGCAGGATCATGGCCGGTAGTTCGCGACGGCCACGGATATTGCGACGTAACACCGGCAGGTCTTCGGGCTTGGGATTTGCGGGCCGCGGGGCGCGACCGGCAACGGGCGATGACTTCCCATCCTGCAGTGGACAGTGTCTGCGTCAAAACGCTATCGCCGTGACTTCCCCTTACCGCTGCGCGTCAGCTCCGGATTCACACCGGATTCCCTTTTCACTCGCTGCTTGAGGCCGGACGGCAATGCTACGATCAATGCAAATAGATGTCTAGACTGCTACTAATGTTACAAATAATAAACGCGACAAAACTGGACTTCACGGGCTGATTCCCTACAATCCCCGCTGATCAAATTTGCCTGACGAGAAGACACACATGACGCCCGAGAATTTGCCTATTGAACGTTACGATGACCAACTGGCGGAGAAAGTCGCCCGCCTGAAGACGTTGATGTCACCGTTCGCGGCGCCCGAGCCGGAAGTGTTCCGCTCGCCAGTCGACCACTACCGCATGCGCGCCGAGTTCCGCATCTGGCACGATGCGGACGACATGTATCACATCATGTTCGATCAGCAGACCAAGCAGCGTATTCGCGTCGATCAATTCCCGGCCGCCAGCGAACTGATCAACCGCCTGATGAGCGCCCTGATCGCCGCGCTGAAACCGGAGCCGATCCTGCGTCACAAGCTGTTCCAGATCGATTATCTGTCGACGCAAAGCGGTAAAATCATCGCCTCGCTGCTGTACCACCGCAAGCTGGATGACGCTTGGCAGCAGCGCGCCGAGCAACTGCGCGACGAGCTGCGCGCGCAGGGTTTCGACCTGCAGCTGATCGGCCGGGCGTCGAAGACCAAGATCATGCTCGACCAGGATTATGTTGACGAAGTGCTGACGGTCGCCGGCCGCGATATGATCTACCGACAGGTGGAAAACAGCTTTACTCAACCCAACGCGGCCATGAACGTGCAGATGCTGGAATGGGCGCTGGCGGTCACCGTCGGTTCCAAAGGCGATTTGCTGGAGCTGTACTGCGGCAACGGCAACTTCTCGCTGGCGTTGGCGCGCAATTTCGAGCGCGTGCTGGCGACCGAGATCGCCAAGCCGTCGGTGGCGGCGGCGCAGTACAACATCGCCGCCAACCATATCGACAACGTGCAGATCATCCGCATGGCGGCGGAAGACTTCACTCAGGCGATGAACGGAGTACGCGAATTCAACCGGTTGAAAGGCATCGATCTGAGCGGCTACAACTGCGAGACGATTTTCGTCGATCCGCCGCGCAGCGGGCTGGACGCGGAAACGGTGAAGATGGTGCAGGCTTACCCGCGCATTTTGTATATTTCATGCAATCCGGAAACGCTGTGCGCCAACCTGGAAACGCTGCAGGCCACGCACCGGGTCAGCCGCCTGGCGCTGTTCGACCAGTTCCCGTATACCCATCACATGGAATGCGGCGTGTTGCTGGAAAAACACCGCTGATACGACAGGGGCGCCATGATGGCGCCCCGTTTCATTACGGCTCTTGAGTCGGCGCATCCAGCGCCTTGCGCGCCTTCAGCTTGACCCCAATCCACAGCACCAGCGCCACACAGATCACCGACGGCAGGAAGTTGGAGCCGATCTGCGGGTATTCGGCGCGCACGATGGCGCTGTACATCAACAGCCCCAGCAGGAAGCAGGCCGCCGCCAGCTTCGGCATGCCGTCCGGCATGGCGCGGTTCAGGTAACGCTGATGCAGACAGTACACCGCCAGCACCAACGCAATCAGCGGGAAGATCGAAAACGGCACCACCGAGCTGAACAGCGCGGCAAAGGAACCGTTGATCGAAAGGCCGGCAATCAACGCCAGCAGTAAGGTGCCATTTTCACGGCCTGGTTTTTCCATCATTTTTTACCTTTTTTATACGTGGGACACAGAAGCTTTTTCTTGTTCGCGACGATACCAGTAATACGCCCCTTTGGAGATCATCCGCAGCTGCAGCACCAGCCGTTCTTCCAGCTGCTGCCGCTGCTCGACGTCGATATCCAGCGCTTCCGCGCCGGCGCTGAACACGATGGTGACCATCGCTTCCGCCTGCGCTTCGGTAAAGCTGCGCGGCATGTGGTTTTCCAACTCGAGGTAGTCCGCCAGTTCGGCGATGAAATGCTGGATCTCGCGCGCCACCGCCGCACGAAATGCCGCCGACGTGCCGGAGCGCTCGCGCAGCAGCAGGCGGAAGGCGTTCGGGTTGTTGCCGATAAATTCCATAAAGGTGGACACCGAGGTGCGGATCACGCTGCCGCCCTTGGCGATGCGTTGGCGCGCCTGGCGCATCAACTGACGCAGCATCAGGCCGCTTTCATCCACCATGGTCAGCCCCAGCTCATCCACGTCGCGGAAATGGCGATAAAACGACGTGGGCGCGATGCCCGCCTCGCGTGAAACTTCCCGCAGGCTCAGGCTGGCGAAGCTGCGTTCGGCGCTCAGCTGGCTGAATGCGGCTTCGATCAGGGAACGACGAGTCCGTTCTTTTTGTTGTGCTCTGACGCCCATATGCATATCCGGATAGGTTCCATTCTCTCAGTCTAACGCCCTAGACTCGGCAATATAGCAAATTTTATTGCAACAGCATTTATACTAACGCGCTCTATCACACTTCCGCCCTGAGCCGATTGTGCTTTGACTCAAAAAGCCTAATGGTGATTGGGTGAGCAGCGCTATGATGTTAAGATACCGTTGTAATCTTGTATAAAAAAACAGGTCTCTCCTACATGCAACAGCACTATCAATTTGATGCCATAGTGATTGGCTCGGGCCCTGGTGGTGAAGGTGCCGCCATGGGGCTGGTGAAACAGGGCGCCCGTGTGGCCGTTATCGAACGGTACAACAACGTAGGCGGCGGATGTACCCATTGGGGCACCATCCCTTCCAAAGCCCTCCGCCACGCCGTCAGCCGCATTATCGAATTCAACCAGAACCCGCTTTACAACAATTCGCGCACGCTTAGCGCGACCTTCCCTGACATTTTACGCCACGCCGATAACGTCATCAGCCAGCAGACCCGCATGCGCCAAGGGTTCTATGAGCGGAACCAGTGCAAGCTGTTCGCCGGCGACGCGCGCTTCATCGACGCCAACACCGTCAGCGTCAGCTACATGGACGGCACCCAGGACACCATCCGCGCCGACCACATCGTGATCGCCTGCGGCTCGCGCCCTTACCATCCGGCCAGCGTCGATTTCAATCACCCGCGCATCTACGACAGCGACTCCATTCTCGAGCTGAGCCATGAGCCGCGCCACGTGATCATTTACGGCGCCGGGGTGATCGGCTGCGAATATGCGTCTATCTTCCGCGGCCTGAACGTCAAGGTGGATCTGATCAACACCCGCGATCGGCTGCTGGCGTTCCTCGATCAAGAGATGTCGGATTCGCTCTCTTACCACTTCTGGAACAACGGCGTGGTGATCCGCCACAACGAAGAATTCGAGAAGATCGAAGGCACCGAAGACGGCGTGATCGTGCACCTGAAGTCCGGCAAGAAGGTGAAAGCGGACTGCCTGCTGTACGCTAACGGCCGTACCGGCAACACCGATTCGTTGGGGTTGGAGAACGTCGGTCTGGAGTCGGACAGCCGCGGGCTGCTGAAAGTGAACAGCATGTATCAGACCGCGCTGTCGCACATCTATGCGGTCGGTGACGTGATCGGCTATCCGAGCCTGGCTTCCGCCGCCTACGATCAGGGCCGCATCGCCGCGCAAGCGATCGCCTCCGGCGAAGCCAGCGGTCACTTAATCGAAGATATCCCGACCGGCATCTACACCATTCCGGAAATCAGCTCCGTCGGCAAAACCGAGCAGGAACTGACCGCGATGAAGGTGCCGTATGAAGTGGGCCGCGCCCAGTTCAAGCATCTGGCGCGCGCGCAGATAGCCGGGATGAACGTCGGCAGCCTGAAGATCCTGTTCCATCGCGACACCCTGCAGATCCTCGGGATCCACTGCTTCGGCGAGCGTGCGGCGGAGATCATCCACATCGGTCAGGCGATCATGGAACAGAAAGGTGAAGGCAATACCATCGAGTATTTCGTTAATACGACCTTCAACTATCCGACCATGGCCGAAGCCTACCGGGTGGCGGCGCTTAACGGCTTAAACCGCCTGTTTTAACGCGCTGTCGATGTAGCCCTGCATGTGCTCGCGGATCGCTTCGGCCAACTGCTCATAACGGCTGCGCAGTGGGGAACCGGGGCGATACACCAACGCGATGGTGCGCTTCGGCTCCGGCTTGTAGCAATCCAGATAGCACACGCCGTCGCGTTCGCGCTGCGGCGGCACCGCCAGTGACGGCAGCAGGGTAATGCCGCTGCCGGCAGCGACCATATTGCGCAACGTTTCCAGACTGGTGGCGCGGAAGTGAGTATCTTCGTCCGCGCCCGCCTGGAAGCAGAAGCCCATCGCCTGATCGCGCAGGCAGTGGCCATCTTCCAACATCAGCAGCTTCTCTCCCGCTAAATCCGGCATCGCCACGCGCTCGCGCTGCGCCCACGGGTGATCGGAGTACACCGCCAGCTTCATCGGTTCATCGAACAGAGGCACTTCGATAAACGCCTCGGTTTCCTTCACCAACGCCAGAATGGCGCAGTCCAGTTTGCCGCTGTCGAGTTGCGCCAGCAGTTGGTGGGTTTGCGCTTCGTGCAGGTACATTTCCAGTTTCGGGAAGGTTTTGTGCAGTGTCGGTATGATCTGCGGCAGCAGATAAGGCCCCACGGTCGGGATCAGGCCGATGTGCAGCGGCCCGGACATGGCTTCGCCCTGCTGGCTGGCCATCTCCTTCAACACTTTCACTTCGCGCAGCACGGTACGCGCCTGCTCCACCAGCAACAGACCGGCCTGGGTGAACAGCACCTTGCGGCTGGTGCGCTCGAGCAGCATGACGCCCAACTCGTCTTCCAGCTTGCGGATCTGCCCGCTCAGCGTGGGCTGGCTCACATGGCATGAATCGGCCGCGCGGCGGAAGTGCCGGTGCTCGGCCAAGGCGACCAGATACTCTAAATCACGAATATTCATTGTTTCCCTCCATTCCATGATAGCTCATGGCGATAGATAAGATAGCAATGAGCGATTAGATCTATCAAGCCCCAGCGACAATAATGTGTCCCAACGAAGCGATATCGCGCTAAATGCTAAAAATTACTTTTCCTAATTAAGGGGTTAATCAATGTTTACCAGTCAAGAAGGCAAGAAAGTTCCTCAGGTTACTTTCCACACCCGTCAGGGCGACCAATGGATTGATGTGACCACTGATGACCTGTTCAAAAACAAAACCGTTATCGTGTTCTCGCTGCCGGGCGCGTTTACGCCGACCTGTTCTTCGAGCCATCTGCCGCGTTACAACGAGCTGTCCAGCGTATTCAAGCAGCACGGCGTCGACAGCATTCTTTGCGTCTCGGTGAACGACACCTTCGTCATGAACGCCTGGAAAGCCGATCAGCATGCGGAAAACATCACTTTCGTGCCGGACGGCAACGGTGAATTCACCAAAGGTATGAACATGCTGGTTGAGAAAGCGGATCTGGGCTTTGGCCCTCGCTCATGGCGCTACTCGATGCTGGTGCGCGACGGCGTGGTCGAGAAAATGTTTGTCGAACCAAACAAGCCGGGCGACCCGTTTGAAGTGTCCGACGCCGACACCATGCTGAAATACCTGGCGCCGGAATTCAAAGTGCAGGAATCGGTCTCCCTGTTCACCAAACCGGGCTGCCCATTCTGCGCCAAAGCCAAGCAGATGCTGCAAGAGCGCGGCATTCAGTATGAAGAGATCGTGCTGGGCAAAGACGCCACCACCGTCAGCCTGCGCGCCGTCAGCGGCCGCGCCACGGTGCCGCAGGTATTCATCGGCGGCCGTCACATCGGCGGCAGCGACGATCTGGAAACCTTCCTGTCAGCTTAATAAGTAATAACAAAGCCAACGTGAACTTTGGCGGGCTACGGCCCGCCTTTTTTTTACCTTTCAGGAGCGGATATGAAACTGTTGAACGTTGATGTCGCGGTCATCGGCGGCGGCACCGCAGGGCTCGGCGCCTACCGAGCGGCCAAACTGTCTACCCCCAGTGTGGTGATGATCGAAGGCGGGCCTTATGGCACCACCTGTGCGCGCGTTGGCTGCATGCCATCCAAATTATTGATCGCCGCCGCCGAAGCGGTGCATCAAATCGAACGTGCACCGGGCTTTGGCGTGCACCCAACCGGCAAAACGCGCATTGACGGGCGCGAGGTGATGGCTCGCGTCAAACGCGAACGCGATCGTTTCGTCGGCTTCGTGCTGGAAGGCGTGGACGAGATCCCGGCCGGCGACAAAATTCAGGGCTATGCCCGCTTTATCGACGACAACACGCTGCAGGTCGATGAGCATACGCGCATTGTGGCGCAGCGCATCGTAATCGCCACCGGCTCCCGCCCCAGCTGGCCGGCGCCGTGGAACGAACTGGGCGATCGCCTGATCGTCAACGACGATCTCTTCAACTGGGATGATTTGCCGCAGTCCGTAGCGGTGTTCGGCCCCGGCGTCATCGGGCTGGAACTGGGGCAAGCGCTGCACCGCCTCGGGGTCGACACCCGGGTCTTCGGCATCGGCGGCGCCGTCGGGCCGCTCACCGACAGCGCCGTGCGCGATTACGCCGCGAAAACGTTGGGGGAAGAGTTCTATCTCGACGCCGACGTGAAAGTGGAGATGATGCAGCGCGAAGGCGACAAGGTGTTTATCCGCTATCGGGATCTGCAGGGCCAACCGCAGGAGATCCTGGTGGACTACGTGTTGGCCGCCACTGGCCGCCGCCCCAACGTCGATCGGTTAGGCCTCGAAAACACCGGTTTGCAGCTCGACGCTCGAGGCGTGCCGCTGGCCGACCGCCTGACGATGCAAACCAGCGTGCCGCATATCTTCATCGCCGGCGACGCCAGCAACCAGCTGCCGCTGCTGCATGAGGCCAGCGATCAGGCGCGCATCGCCGGCGCCAACGCCGGCAGCTTCCCGGAGATCAATCCGGGTCTGCGCCGCAGCGCGATTTCGGTGGTGTTCTCCGATCCGCAGATCGCCATGGTCGGCTCGACCTTCCGCGAGCTGAGCGAGAAGTTCAGCGCCTGCGGCTGTTTTGAAGTGGGCAAGGTCTCGTTTGAGAATCAGGGCCGCTCTCGGGTGATGCTGCGCAACAAGGGCGTTCTGCACGTTTACGGCGAACAGGGCACCGGCCGTTTCCTCGGCGCGGAAATGATCGGCCCGGACGCCGAACACATTGCGCACCTGTTGGCCTGGGCGCACCAGCAGCAGATGACCGTCGATCAGATGCTGGACATGCCGTTCTATCATCCAGTGATCGAAGAAGGCTTGCGCACCGCGCTGCGCGACCTGCAGGCGAAGCTCAAACTCGGCGCGGCCGAAATCGAGCGCTGCCAGCGCTGCCCGGGCGAATAACCCCTCATTCTCCATTCATACCCACCGGGCCTTCAGGCCCGATTTTTTTGCGCAGCGCTTTCCAGATTTTCCTCCCTCCTCTTGCCTCACGGCCCTCCTGCACGCATTTTTATGCTTTGGCATTGAAGTGATATCAATAATGACACTAAAATGGAGAGCAGAGCCAGAATGGAGGAAGAGCATGGAAAAGCATGAACACTATACCTATCGCATCACCTGGTCAGCGGAAGATCGTGAATATGTCGGGCTGTGCGCCGAATTCCCCTCGCTGTCCTGGCTGGCCGCCACGCGTACCGGCGCATTGGAGGGTATCGAGAAAGTGGTGAGCGAAACGATCGCCGATATGCTGGCGCAAGGCGAAACGCCGCCGCAGGCGCTGGCGGAAAAGAACTTCAGCGGAAAACTGGTGTTGCGCATGACGCCGGAACAGCATCGCCGGCTGGCGATCGGCGCGATGGAAGAAGGCGTGAGCCTGAACCGTTATCTGTGCGCCCGCCTGGCGGGGTAGAGGTTCAAGGGCGGCGCCAGGCCGCCCTTGTCGTCGTCAAGCCAAACGCTGTTTCGCTGCGGCGATTGCCGCGGCCACCTGTTGCGGCGCGACGCCGCCTTTGGCCGCACGCTTGTCCAGGCAGGATTGCAACGCCAGGATCGGGTAGACATCGTCAGCGATCGTCGCGCTGAACTGCTGCAAATCCGCCAGCGGCAGCGCTTCCAGCGGTTTGCCCTGGCGAATCGCTTCTACCACTGCCTCACCGACGATATGGTGCGCTTCGCGGAACGGCACGCCCTTGGCGACCAGGTAATCCGCCAGCTCGGTGGCGTTGGCATAGCCCTGCTCCGCCGCTTCCCGGCAGCGCGGGCGCTTCACCTGAATGCCGTCCAGCACCAGCGCCGCCATCTGCAGGCAGTCCATCCAGGTGTCGAGCGCGTCGAACAACCCTTCTTTGTCTTCCTGCATGTCTTTGTTGTACGCCAGCGGCAGGCCTTTCAGCGTCATCATCATGCCGGTCAGCGCGCCCTGTACGCGGCCGCACTTGCCGCGGATCAGCTCCAGCGCGTCCGGGTTTTTCTTCTGCGGCATCAACGAAGAGCCGGAGGTCACGCGGTCGGACAGCTCGACAAACGCCGCCTCGCCGCTGTTGAAGAAGATCAGATCTTCGGCGAAGCGCGACAGATGCACCATGCTGATGGCGGCGTTGGACAGCAGTTCCAACACGTGATCGCGATCGGATACGCTGTCCAGGCTGTTGCGGGTCGCCGAGGCGAAGCCCAGCCAGCCGGCCAGCTGCTCGCGATCGATAGGATAAGCAGTGCCGGCCAGCGCGCCACTGCCCAGCGGGCTGACGTCCAGCCGTTTCAGGGTATCCTGCAGGCGGCTTTCATCGCGCGCCAGCATCTCGACATAGGCCAGGCACCAGTGCGCGAAAGTCACCGGCTGCGCGCGTTGCAGGTGGGTATACCCCGGCATCACCGCATCCTGGTTGGCTTCGGCGGTCTCCACCAGCGCCTGCTGCAGCTGGACGATCGCCTGATGCAGATCGCCGATCTGCTGTTTGCACCACAGCTTCAGATCGGTCGCCACCTGATCGTTGCGGCTGCGGCCGGTGTGCAGCTTCTTGCCCAAATCGCCGACCTTCTCGATCAGCTTCTGCTCCACCCAGCTGTGGATGTCTTCGGCATCGCTTTGGACGATCGCCAAAGGATCGGCCTGGACTTCCGTCAGCAAGGCATTCAGCGCCTGCTCCAGCTGCTGTTGCTCCGTTGCCGTCAACACGTTAACGGTCACCAGCGCCTTCGACCAGGCCACCGAGCCCACGATATCTTGCTCCGCCAGGCGATAATCGAACCGCAGCGAATCGTTGAGTTGTTTGAACCGCTGATCCGCCGCCTGAGTGAACCGTCCGCCCCAAAGTGCCATACCTTTACTCCTGAATTTTTATGCGAAAGGGCGCAGCATGCTGCGCCCTTGCAGAGTCACGCCAATCGGTTATTTATTCTTTTTCTCGTTCAACGCGCGGATGCGTGAAGACAGAGAGAACAGGCGGATAAAGCCGCCCGCGTGGCTGTGATCGTAAACTTCGTCTTCGCCGAAGGTGGCGAACTCTTCGGAGTACAGGCTGTTGGCGGATTTTTTCTGGATCGCCGTCACCTGGCCTTTGTACAGCTGCAGCACCACTTCGCCGTTCACCTCTTCAGCCAATGCTTCGGCAGAGGCCTGCAGCGAGCGGCGCAGCGGCGCGAACCAACGGCCGTCGTACACCACATAGGACATCTCCAGGCCCAGCTGCTCGCGCCATTTGAAGCTGTCGCGATCCAGCACCAGCTGCTCGATGGCGCGCAGCGCCGCCACCATGATGGTGCCCCCCGGGGTCTCATAGCAGCCGCGGGATTTGATGCCCACCAGACGGTTTTCCACGATGTCGATCCGGCCGACGCCGTGCTTGGCGCCCAGCGCGTTCAAGGTTTCCAGGCACTGGTAAGGCGACAACGCTTTCCCGTTAACCGCCACAACGCGGCCTTTCTCAACGGTGACGGTCACCTGCTCAGGCTGATCCGGCGCTTCCTGCGGATCGACGGTCCATACCCAGCAATCCTTGTTCGGCGCATTCCACGGGCTTTCCAGCACGCCGCCTTCGGTGGAGATGTGCCAGGCGTTCTCATCGCGGCTGTAGATTTTCTCCAGCGATGCGGTGGTCGGGATATTGCGCTCTTTCAGGTAATCCAGCAGCGCTTCACGGGAACGCAGGTTCCACTCACGCCACGGCGCCACCACTTTCAGCTGCGGCGCCAGCGCGGTGTAGGTGGTTTCGAAGCGCACCTGATCGTTGCCTTTGCCGGTTGCGCCGTGGCACAGCGCGTCCGCGCCCACTTTCAACGCCAGCTCGACCTGCGCCTTGGCAATGATCGGCCGCGCCATCGAGGTGCCCAGCAGGTAGCTGCCTTCGTACAGGGCGCCGGTCTGCAGCACCGGATAAACGTAATCGCGGATAAATTCTTCACGCAGATCGACCACGTGACATTCAGAGGCACCGGACTGCAGGGCTTTTTGCTCCACGCCTTCCAGATCGCTGCGCTCCTGGCCGATGTCCGCCACGAACGCCACCACTTCACAGCCGCCGTAGTTCTCTTTCAGCCATGGAATGATGGCCGAGGTATCCAGGCCGCCGGAGTACGCCAGAACGATTTTTTTGATGCCTTGGTTTTGCATGATCTATTCCTTTCTAATTCTAAAATTAAGCGAGGATCCGGGTGCCAATCGACACGCCGTTAAACAAAGCAGGAAGCTGATCGGCATGGCGCCAGCTGGCGATATCCACCGGGCGGCCGAGGGTGCGGGCGGCGTCGAGCGCCGCATTCACCTTCACCACCATACCATCGGTGATGATGCCTTGCGCGATCAGTTGTTCCGCTTTTTGCGCCGTCATTTCCGCAATGCGTTGGCCCTTGCCGTCGAGGATGCCGCTGACGTCCGACAGCAGGATCAGATCCGCCCCCAGCGTCGCGGCCAGCGCCGTCGCCGCCTGATCGGCGTTCACGTTCATTAACTGCCCTTCGGCGGTGATGCCGATGGAGCTGATAACCGGCAGGTAGCCGGCGCCCAGCAGGGTATTGAGCAGCGCGGGCGAGCCGGGCTGCGCGTTGCCGACGTGGCCCAATGCCGGATCGAGCGGGGTCACGACCGAGCTGCCGCCGTCCGCCAGGCTCAGGCCGACAGCGTTGATTTGGTGTTTAATCGCCCACGCCAGCAGCGTTTTGTTGGCGGTGCCAGCCAGCGCGCCGGTGATGATGTCGATCTGATCGGCCGGCGTGACCCGCAGGCCGTTCTTTTTCACCACCGGCAAAGCGAGCTGCTTCATCAGTTCGTCCACCACGCAGCCGCCGCCGTGCACGATCACCAGCGGGCGCTGGTGCTGCTGCCGATAGCTGTCCAACGCGGTAAACAGACGCTCCAGCGCTTCTTCACTGTCTAATAACACGCCACCTAACTTGATAATTAACGGGTTCATTGCTGTTTACTCACGCTGGTTTAAAGGAGTGATTGGGTTTCCGGGAAGCCGAAACGGATATTCAGGCATTGCACCGCCTGCGCCGCCGCGCCTTTCAGCAGGTTATCTTCCGCCGCCACGGCGATCAGATGCTCGCCCTGCACCGCAAAACCGATGTCGCAGAACGGCAGCCCCACCACCGCTTTCAGCGCCGGCACGCCCTGGTCGTACAGCCGCACCAGCGGCTTGTCGTCATAGGCGGCATGATAGGCGGCGGCCACGTCCTGCGCGGTCACGCCGGCTTTCAGGCGGCAGGTGATGGTTTCAAGAATGCCGCGCGGGAAATTGCCCAGGTGCGGCGTAAAGATAACCGGCACGCCCAGGTGCGCGGCGATCTCCGGCTGGTGCCGGTGAGTGAAAATACCGTACGGCTGCAAGCTCACTTCGCAGAAACTGGTGGTCATGCTGGCCTTGCGCCCGGCGCCGCTGACGCCGCTGGTGGCGTTGATCACCGGCCACTGGTCGAGGTTCAGCAGTTGCTTTTCGATCAACGGTTTCAGCGCCAGCTGCGCCGCCGTCGGGTAGCAGCCCGGCACCGCGATCAGCTGCGCCTGTTTGATCTTGTCGCTCTGCCACTCCGCCAGGCCGTACACCGCCTGCTCCAGCAGGGCGCCATGCTGATGCTCGAAACCGTAGTACTGGGTATAAAAACCGGCGTCCTGCACGCGGAAGGCGCCGGACAGATCGAACACCACGCAGCCTGCCGCCAGGAAGGCCGGTGCGATATCGTGGCTGACTTCATGAGCGGTGGCGAGGAACACCACGTCGATGCCCTGCGCCGCCTTGGCGACGTCGGTCAACGGCTGCAGCGGCAGATCGACGATGCCTTTCAACTGGGGATGGAGATCGGAAAGCAACTTTCCTGCATCTGCACTTTGCGCTGAAACCGCTAAAGCGGTTATGTTCATGTGTGGGTGGCGATTCAGGTAAGCCGTGAGCTCCGCTCCGGCGTAACCGCTGGCACCAACGATCAGCGTATTCAACATGTGGCCTTTCACCTTCTAAACTGACGTGCGGTCGCTTGCGACCCAGGTAACAGGGCTAGCCAGCGTTGTTGCGCCGTTCACCCACGGAGCCAGGCGTTGATGCTTTTATAAACATCCGGGCATCGGGTTCCCTTACGCTTCGGCTTACTGTATTTTTATTCAAAATAAATGCATGAATATTGATACTATCCTAACCAAAGGCTGTCAACAGTGAAGATGAAATTACCTCCATTTATTGAGCTGTACCGGGCGTTGATCGCCACTCCGTCAATCAGCGCCACCGATGCCGGCCTCGATCAGAGCAATGAGGCGTTAATCAACTTGCTGGCCGGATGGTTTGCCGACCTGGGCTTCCGAGTCGACGTGCAGCCGGTGCCGGAGTCGCGCCACAAATTCAACCTGCTGGCCAGCATTGGTGAAGGCAGCGGCGGCCTGCTGCTGGCCGGCCATACCGATACGGTGCCTTACGACGAAGGCCGCTGGACACGCGATCCCTTCACCCTGACCGAGCACGACAACAAGCTCTACGGGCTGGGCACCGCCGACATGAAAGGCTTCTTCGCCTTTATTCTGGATGCGGTGCGCGATATCGACGCGAGCAAGCTGACCAAGCCGCTGTACATTTTAGCCACCGCAGATGAAGAAACGACGATGGCCGGCGCGCGTTACTTCGCCGCCTCTACCGCCATTCGGCCGGATTTCGCCATCATCGGCGAGCCGACCTCGCTGCAGCCGGTGCGCGCGCACAAGGGCCACATGGCCAACGCCATTCGCATCGTCGGCCAGTCCGGCCACTCCAGCGATCCGGCGCGCGGCGTCAACGCCATCGATCTGATGCACGAGTCCATCGGCCGCCTGATGGAGCTGCGCAAGACCCTGCAGGAGCGCTACAACAACCCGGCGTTCGCCGTGCCTTATCCCACCATGAACTTCGGCCATATCAGCGGCGGTGACGCGGCCAACCGCATCTGCGCCTGTTGCGAGCTGCACCTGGATATCCGCCCGCTGCCCGGCATGACGCTCGACAACATCAACGAACTGATGCATCAGGCGCTGGAGCCGGTGAGCCAACGCTGGCCGGGCCGCCTGACCATCGAAGAGCTGCACGCGTCGGTGCCGGGCTACGAGTGCCCGACCGACCACCGCATGGTGGCGGTGATCGAGGAGCTGCTGGGCACCCGCACGCAGGTGGTCAACTACTGTACCGAGGCGCCGTTCGTGCAACAGGTATGCCCGACCCTGGTGCTCGGCCCCGGTTCCATCGATCAGGCCCACCAGCCGGACGAGTACATCGATACCGCGTTTATCGAACCGACGCGCAAACTGCTGGGCCAGCTGGTCAGTCACTTTTGCCGGCAATAAACCCGACATTTAACAGGGGAAATGCCTTATGCTTTCCACTACCTCAAAATAAGTAGAAAACAGCGAAATAAGCCATGCTGATAACCGACGAGGCGTAATTAAATTTCAGAAAATGCGCCGATTTTGATGTTTTTTTGCTAAAAATAGTGTCAATTGACGATTGGACAGGAACGCGATGTGATCAGGCAGGCGGTCTGCGCCTGACGCGTGAAATTTATTTACAAGATAAAAATCATACAGAACTGGGTCAGGGGTTATATGAACGAACAATATTCGGCAATGCGCAGTAATGTCAGTATGCTCGGCAAATTGCTCGGCGATACCATCAAAGAAGCGCTGGGCGAGCATATTCTCGATCGCGTTGAGACCATCCGTAAGCTTTCCAAATCTTCACGCGCCGGCAACGAAGCGCATCGCCAGGAGCTGCTCTCCACCCTGCAGAACTTGTCCAACGACGAGCTGCTGCCGGTGGCGCGCGCCTTCAGCCAGTTCCTCAACCTGACCAACGTCGCCGAGCAGTACCACAGCATTTCGCCCAACGGCGAAGCCGCCAGCAACCCGGAAGCGCTGGCGCAGCTGTTCAGCCGCCTCAAAGACAAAAAGCTCAGCGACAAAGAGCTGCAGCACGCGGTGTCGCAACTTTCCATCGAGCTGGTGCTGACGGCGCACCCGACGGAGATCACCCGCCGCACCCTGATCCACAAGCTGGTGGAGGTCAACACCTGCCTCAGCCAGCTCGATCACAACGATCTGGCCGACTACGAGCGCAACAAGATCATGCGCCGCCTGCGTCAGCTGGTGGCCCAGTCGTGGCACACCGATGAAATTCGCAAACATCGCCCCTCCCCGATCGACGAAGCCAAATGGGGCTTTGCGGTGGTGGAAAACAGCCTGTGGGAAGGCGTGCCGGCGTTCCTGCGCGAATTCAACGAACAGCTGGAAAACTCCATCGATTACAGCCTGCCGGTGGAAGCGGTGCCGGTGCGCTTCACCTCCTGGATGGGCGGCGATCGCGACGGCAACCCGAACGTCACCGCCGAAATCACCCGCCATGTGCTGCTGCTCAGCCGCTGGAAAGCCTGCGACCTGTTTACCCGCGATATCCAGGTGCTGGTCTCCGAGCTGTCGATGACCGAGTGCACCCCTGAGCTGCGCGCCCGCGCCGGCGGCGATGAGGTGCAGGAGCCGTACCGCGAAATCATGAAGCAGCTGCGTAGCCAGCTGATGAGTTCCCAGGCTTATCTGGAAGGTCGCCTGAAGGGCGAGCGCGTGCTGAAGCCGCACGACCTGCTGGTGAACAACGAGCAGCTGTGGGAGCCGCTGTATGCCTGCTACCAGTCGCTGCAGGCCTGCGGCATGGGCATCATCGCCAACGGTCAACTGCTGGATACCCTGCGCCGCGTGCGCTGCTTCGGCGTGCCGCTGGTGCGCATCGACGTGCGCCAGGAAAGCACCCGCCATACCGAAGCCATCGCCGAGCTGACCCGCTATCTGGGGCTGGGCGACTATGAAAGCTGGTCGGAAGCCGATAAACAGGCGTTCCTGATCCGCGAACTGAACTCCAAACGCCCGCTGGTGCCGCTGAAGTGGCAACCGAGCGCCGACACGCAGGAAGTGCTGGAAACCTGCCGGGTGATCGCCGAAGCGCCGCAGGGCTCAATCGCCGCCTACGTGATTTCGATGGCGCGCACGCCTTCCGACGTGCTGGCGGTGCACCTGCTGCTGAAAGAGGCCGGCTGCCCGTTCGCGCTGCCGGTCGCTCCGCTGTTCGAAACCCTCGACGATCTGAACAACGCCGACGACGTAATGACCCAGTTGCTGAATATCGACTGGTATCGCGGCTTTATTCAGGGCAAACAGATGGTGATGATCGGCTATTCCGACTCGGCGAAAGACGCCGGCGTGATGGCCGCTTCCTGGGCGCAGTACCGTGCGCAGGACGCGTTGATCAAAACCTGTGAAAAAGCCGGCGTGGCGCTGACGCTGTTCCATGGGCGCGGCGGTTCCATCGGCCGCGGCGGCGCACCGGCGCATGCGGCGCTGCTGTCGCAGCCGCCGGGCAGCCTGAAGGGCGGCCTGCGCGTCACCGAACAGGGCGAGATGATCCGCTTCAAATTCGGCCTGCCGGAAGTCACCATCAGCAGCCTGGCGCTGTATGCCGGGGCGATCCTCGAGGCCAATCTGCTGCCGCCGCCGGAACCGAAGAAAGAATGGCGGGCGTTGATGGACGACCTGTCCGAGACCTCCTGCCGGATGTATCGCGGCTACGTGCGTGAAAACCCGGACTTCGTGCCTTACTTCCGCGCGGCCACGCCGGAACTGGAGCTGGGTAAACTGCCGCTGGGCTCGCGCCCGGCCAAACGCAAGCCGAACGGCGGCGTAGAGAGCCTGCGCGCCATTCCGTGGATCTTCGCCTGGACGCAGAACCGCCTGATGCTGCCGGCCTGGCTCGGCGCCGGCGCCGGATTGCAGGAAGCGGTGAAGGCCGGCAAACAGGCGGAGCTGGAGGCGATGTGCCGCGACTGGCCGTTCTTCTCCACCCGCATCGCCATGCTGGAAATGGTGTTCGCCAAGGCCGACCTATGGCTGGCGGAATACTACGATCAGCGCCTGGTGGATAAATCGCTGTGGCCGCTGGGCCAACAGCTGCGCGATCAGCTGGAAAGCGACATCAAGGTAGTGCTGACCATCGCCAACGATGCGCACCTGATGGAAGACCTGCCGTGGATCGCCGAATCCATCGCGCTGCGCAACGTCTATACCGACCCGCTGAACGTCCTGCAGGCCGAACTGCTGCACCGTTCGCGCCAGCAGGAGCAGCCGGACGCCCGCGTCGAGCAGGCGCTGATGGTCACCATCGCCGGCGTCGCCGCCGGGATGCGCAACACCGGCTAGTGAGCCTCATCGCGGCCCCGTTTATCGGGGCCGTTTTTTTATGCCTTCCCCCACAAAAAAAGGGCGCCGCGGTAAAGCGACGCCCTTTTTCAATGGAACAAGCCCGTCAGGCGGCGGCCACCGGGCGCACGCCCAGCGTGTGGCAGATGGCGTAGCTCATCTCGGCGCGGTTCAGCGTATAGAAGTGGAAATCTTTCACCCCTTCGCGGCTGAGGATCTTCACCATGTCCATGGCGATATTGGCACCGACCATTTTGCGGGTCTCCGCATCGTCGTCCAGCCCTTCGAACATGCTGGTCATCCAGCTTGGCACCCGCACGTTGGTCATGGTGGCGAAGCGCTGCAGCTGCTTGAAGTTGGACACCGGCAGAATGCCCGGCACGATTTCCACGTCGATACCGGCGGCGACGCAGCGGTCGCGAAAGCGCAGGTAGCTCTCGACGTCGAAGAAGAACTGAGTGATGGCGCGGCTGGCGCCAGCGTCGATCTTGCGCTTCAGGTTAATCAAATCCGCCTGGGCGCTCTTCGCCTCCGGGTGCACTTCCGGGTAGGCGGCGACGGAAATGTCGAAGTCGCCCACGTCTTTCAGCAGCGCCACCAGATCGGTCGCGTACATGTCCGGCTTGCCGCCGCCCGGCGGCAGATCGCCGCGCAGCGCCACGATATGGCGAATGCCGCTGTTCCAGTAATCGGTCGCGATGTCGCGCAGCTGCGCCGGGCTGGCGTCGATGCAGGTCAGGTGCGGCGCCGCCTCCAGGCCGGTGCGTTCCTTGATCCCCTTGATGATGCTGTGGGTGCGATCGCGCTCGCCGGAGTTGGCGCCGTAGGTGACGGAAACGAATTTGGGTTTAAGGATGCTCAGACGATCGATCGACTGCCACAGGGTCTCTTCCATCTCGCTGGTGCGTGGCGGGAAGAACTCGAATGATACGTTGATCTGGCCGTTCAACTCCGCCAGACTCTGATTCAGCGCTTCCCGCTGGTTTGCGTGGAAAAAACTCATACCCTGCTCACCTCTTCTCGATCACTGTTTTTATTTCATCTTGATGAGCGTCTATACGTTTAGACGTCTAGATAGAAAATGCCGCATGTTGGCTAAAGAGTCAACAGGAAAATGAGGGGAATAAGATGATTAATCCTCACCCGCTCAAAGAGGAAATTTCATGACAGCGGCAGGGATAAGTATGGCAGGAAAAGCAAAGGGGCGCGGTGAACCCGCGCCCGCAGAGGATTAAAGCAGCTGCGCCAATCGGTTAAGGTCTGACTGGATCGCGCCGGCGGTGACGTCGCGGCCGGCGCCCGGCCCGCGGATCACCAGCGGATTATCGCGATACCAGCGGCTTTCGATGGCGAACACGTTGTCGCACGGCAGCAGCGAGGCCAGAGGATGCTCAGGGCGCACCGCCTCCACGCCGACCCGCGCCTTGCCGTTGGCGTCGAAACGCGCCACGTGGCGCAGCACCAGGCCCATTTCGCTGGCGGCCTCAAAGCGCTGCTGCATCTGCTGGTTCAGCGCCTCACCGTTCTCGAAGAACTGATCGACAGAGCCCAGCTCGCAGCCCGCCGGCACCAGCGACTCGACCCGCACCTGGTTCGGTTCGATGTCGTAGCCCGCTTCGCGCGCCAGGATCACCAGCTTGCGCATCACGTCCTGGCCGGAGAGATCGACCCGCGGATCCGGTTCGGTCAGCCCCTGCTGCCAGGCCTGATCCACCAGCTCGGTGAACGGCACCGTGCCGTCATACTGCAGGAACAGCCAGGAGAGCGTGCCGGAGAAGATGCCGCTGATCGCCAGAATGCTGTCGCCGCTGTCGCGCAGATCGCGCACCGTGTGGTTGACCGGCAGGCCGGCGCCGACGGTGGCGTTATACAGCCAGTGGCGGCCGGTTTTGGCGAAGGCGTCGCGAATTTGGCGATAGCTGTCGCTGCACGAGGCCCCCGCCAACTTGTTGGCGCTGATCACGTGGAAACCGTAGCTGGCGAAATCCAGATACTGCCCGGCCAGCTCTTCGCTGGCGGTCACGTCAAGCACCACCAGATCGTCGAACGGGTGCGCGCGCATCCACAGGAACAGCGATTCTTCATCCAGCTCCTGCGCTTCGTCCTCAAAGAATGCCAGCGCGCGGCTGGCGTCCAGCCCGTCATAGTTCAGCAGGCTGCGGCGGCTGTCCACCACCCCCGCCAGGATAAATTCGAAGCCGCTGCGCGCGGAGATATTGGTCTGCTCACGGGCGAACAGCTCCAGCCAGCGCGAGCCGATATTGCCCTTGCCGAACAGCACCAGACCGATGCGCTTCTCGGCGCGGAACAGGCTTTGGTGCAGCCCCTGGATCAGCAGCGCGGTCGGCCCCTGGCGCAATACCGCCACCAGGCTGATGCCATCTTCCGCCTGCCAGATGAACTCGACCGGCTGATCTTTCAACTGCTGATAGAAACGGTGGCTGTGCAGCGGGTTCTTGCACACCCCGGCGCCGACCATCGCCACCAGCGCCAACCCTTCACGCAGGCGCAGCTCGCCTGGCAGCGCCGCGGCCTGCAGCGTCACCAGCGCGCTGTTGACCACCTCGGAGGTGTAGCACAGCTGCACCAGGTTGCGGTCAGGGTGGATGCCCACCGCCAGCGGTTTGATCTGCGCGCGCTTGAGCACCAGATCCAACTCTTTCTGCGCCAGTTTGAAGTCATTCTGAGCGGCAACGTGCAGTTCAATCAGGCACACATCGTCGTGGCTGGTGACAATCTTGGCGCCGGTGCCGGACGCCAATACGCGCTCGATGCGCGTCGAGCCCTGCTCCGGCTGATAGCTGCAGCGCAGCTGAAGATCGATATCGCTGCCGGAGACCGGCTGCAGGGTGCGGGTGTGCAATACCGGCGCCGCCAGGCGCGCCAGCTCGCTGGCTTCGTCCAGACGCAGCAGCGGCAGCAGGCAGGCGTCTTTCACCTTGCGCGGATCGGCGCTGTATACCCCGGCCACGTCGCTCCAGATGGTGACGCGCGCAGCGCCGGCCAACGCGCCGACCTGAGTGGCGGAGTAGTCGCTGCCGTTACGCCCCAACAGCACGGTTTCCCCGGCGTCGTTGCGCGAAATGAACCCGGTCACCACCAGGCGTTTGCCCGGATGTTGAGCCATCAATTGCTGCAGCAGCGGGTAAGAACGGCCTTCATCCACCTGCGGCTGCGCGGCGCGCTCAGCGCGCAGGAAATCACGCGCGTCCAGCCAGGCCGCCTGCATATCCAGCTGATTAAGCACCGCCGCCATCAGGCGCGCCGACCAGATCTCGCCGTGCCCGACCACTTCGGCATAGCATACCTCGTCGACGTTGCCGTCCAGCAGCGCCGCCAGACGTTCCAGATCCTGAATGAACTCGGCGATCAGCGGCTCGGCGCTTTCCGGCGGCAACAGGCCGCTGATAAGATCGCTGTGATAGCGACGCAACGTCTGCTGCACCTGATGCGCAGACAGGCGATCGCTCTGGCTGAGCTTCAGCCAGTTGATCAACTGGTTGGTGGTACTGCCGGCGGCCGATACCACCATCATGTCGCCCGGCTGGCTGTATTCCGCCATAATCCCGGCCACACGCAGATAACACTTCACATCCGCCAGACTGCTGCCGCCAAACTTGTGCAGTTGACGCCCGCTCACCGGCCCTGCTACAGCAATTGCATTCATGCTTACCTCGTTGCCGCCGCCTGGAAAGCGCGTTCCAGATCGGCAATCAAATCTTCACTGTCTTCAATACCCACGGAAATGCGCAGCAGGCTCTCGGAGATGCCGGCCGCTGCCCGCGCCTCCGCCGCCATGCCGGCGTGAGTCATGGTCGCTGCATGCGAGATCAGGCTTTCTACGCCGCCCAACGATTCTGCCAGAGTAAACAGCTCAAGGGCAGAGAGAAAACGGCGCAGCACCGCTTCATCGCCGTCCAGTTCAAAACTCAGCATCGCGCCGAAACCGCGCTGCTGACGGCGGGCGATCTCATGCCCCGGATTCTCCGGCAGGGAGGGATGATACAGCTTTTTCACCAGCGGTTGCTGCTGTAAATAGTCAACAATCGCTTCAGCGTTTTGTTGCGCCGCCTTGATGCGCGGCGACAGCGTGCGCATGCCGCGCAGCAGCAGATAACTGTCGAACGCGCCGCCGGTCACGCCAATGTTGTTTGCCCACCAGGCCAACTCGACCGCCAGCTCGGGATCTTTGGCAATCACCGCCCCGGCCACCACGTCCGAATGCCCGTTCAGGTATTTGGTGCAAGAATGGACCACCAGATCGGCACCGAGTTCGATCGGCTGTTGCAGGGCCGGGCTGAGGAAGGTGTTGTCCACCACCGTCAACGCGCCCGCCGCATGCGCGGCAGCGCAGATCGCCGCGATGTCCACCACCCGCAGCAGCGGATTGCTGGGGCTTTCTATCAGCACCAGCTTCGGCTTCTGCGCCAGCGCCTGCTGCAGGGCTTCTTCATTACCCTGATCGACGAACAGCACGCGATAGGCGCCGCGCTTGCTCAGGCTGTCGAACAGCCGATAGCTGCCGCCGTAGCAGTCGTGCGGCGCCACCAGCAGATCGCCGGGCTTCAACAACACGGTGGTCACCAGATGGATCGCCGACATCCCGCTACCGGTCATCACCGCGCCGGCGCCGCCTTCCAGCTCCGCCAACGCGCGCTGCACTACGTCGCGCGTCGGGTTGCCGCGGCGCGAGTAGTCATGGGCTCGGGGTTGGTTGAAGTCGGTAAAGTTATAGGTGCTGGACAAATGAATCGGCGGGACAACGCAGCCGTACTGTTCGTCGTCGTTCAGGCCGCTGCGTACGGCAATCGTGGCTGGTTTACGCGTCATGGGCTCGCTCGGCTCTCGGTTCGGTGGATGAGGCCTAAAGAGTAATCGCAGGATTGATAGACGTCAATACATCTGGACATCTAAACTTCTTTGCGTATAGATTGAGCAATGACACAATACCCGCTAAAATTATGCCGATATGACATGACGATAAGATGTTAAGCGGCAATGCCTGGCCGAAGCGGGGCATTCAGTGACCCTGGTCGCGTAAAATTGACATTTATTTAGTGAGAACAGTGAAGATCGGGCATAATTGGCCGGTTTTTAGAATTTTGTAATTTTTCTGACAAAGTTAAGGTGTCCCATGGCTGAGTGGAACGGCGAGTATGTCAGCCCTTACGCTGAACACGGTAAAAAAAGCGAGCAAGTCAAAAAGATCACGGTATCCATTCCGCTGAAGGTCCTGAAAATCCTTACCGACGAACGGACCCGTCGCCAGGTGAACAACCTGCGCCACGCCACCAACAGCGAACTGCTGTGCGAAGCGTTTCTGCATGCCTTTACCGGCCAGCCGCTGCCGAACGATGAAGACCTGCGCAAAGAGCGCAGCGATGAAATCCCGGAAGCCGCAAAAGCGTTGATGCGCGAACTGGGTGTCGATCCCGATACCTGGGAATATTAAGAACCGCCCGGCGAACGCCGGCGGCAGAAAAGAAAAAAGGCGCCCAGGGCGCCTTTTTCATCGGTCGATAAGAAATCTTATTTCTTAGCGCCTGGTACGCTGAAACGCTTGTTGAAGCGGTCAACGCGGCCACCGGTAGCAACGTCACGCTGCTTGCCAGTGTAGAACGGGTGGCATGCGCCACAAACGTCCAGGTTCAGATCGTGGCCCACGGTGGAGCGGATCTTCATCACGTTACCGCAAGAGCAGTTAGCAGTAACTTCTTCGTATTTTGGGTGGATACCTTGTTTCATGGGAAACCTCAGTTAAGGCCGTGTCGCTATCCAGCCCTGTTTCGCCAGACACCACACGTGGTTGATAATAGAATTTTGGTATCGAATTATACCAAAGGCGGCAAATTATACAGCATTAGCCGGGGCGCGCAATCGGAACCGTACATTTGCCGATGCGCCGTGTAAACTGATGCCCACTTTTTTTCAATTTGGATGAGATCATGCCCGTCGTACACGTTGCTTTGCCGGTCCCCCTCGCCCGCACCTTCGACTATCTGCTGCCGCCCGGCATGCAGCCGGTGGCCGGCGCGCGCGTGGGCGTGCCCTGGGGCAGGCAGCATGCAATCGGCATAGTCACCGGCTGCAGCGACACCAGCGAACTGCCGCTGGACAAGCTCAAACCGATCGACAGCGTGATCGACACCGAGTCGCTGTTCTCTCCCAGCCTGTGGCGCATCCTGCGCTGGGCCAGCGATTACTATCACTATCCCATCG
Organism: Serratia sp. PGPR-27; assembly: GCF_022678525.1. Classification (NCBI taxonomy): domain Bacteria; kingdom Pseudomonadati; phylum Pseudomonadota; class Gammaproteobacteria; order Enterobacterales; family Yersiniaceae; genus Serratia; species Serratia sp. PGPR-27. The sequence goes on from NZ_JALBYS010000011.1 coordinate 25,807, forward strand.
GTGAAGTGCTGTTCCATGCGCTGCCGATCCTGCTGCGCCAAGGCAAACCGGCCGAGGCCGCGCCGCTGTGGCAGTGGTTCGCCACCGAAGAGGGGCGCGCCACGCCGCCCGAAAGCCTGAAACGCGCGCCGAAACAGCAGCAGGCGCTGGCGGCGCTGTTGCAACGCCCGGTCTATCGCCATCAGGTCAGCCAGCTTGAGCTGACGGAAAGCGCTCTACAGGCGCTGCGCGCCAAAGGGCTGATCGACCTGCGTGCTCAGGTCGCGGCCACGCAGGACTGGCGCCCCAATTTCGCGGTGCTTGGCGAGCGGCTGCGGCTGAATACCGAACAGGCCACCGCCGTCGGGGCGATCAGAAGCGAGGATGAGCAGTTCGCCGCCTGGCTGCTGGCCGGGGTCACCGGCTCCGGCAAGACCGAGGTGTATCTCAGCGTGCTGGAGAACGTGTTGGCCAAAGGCCGGCAGGCGCTGGTGCTGGTGCCGGAAATCGGCCTGACGCCACAAACCATCGCCCGCTTTCGCGAGCGCTTCAACGCGCCGGTGGACGTGCTGCACTCCGGACTGAACGACAGCGAACGGCTGGCGGTTTGGCTGCGCGCGCGCAGCGGCGAAGCCGCGATCGTCATCGGCACCCGCTCGGCGCTGTTCACGCCGTTCCGGCAACTGGGCGTAATCATCATCGACGAAGAGCACGACAGCTCTTATAAACAGCAGGAAGGCTGGCGCTACCATGCCCGCGATCTGGCGGTGTTTCGCGCCCGGGAAGAGGACATCCCGATGGTGATGGGCTCCGCCACGCCGGCACTGGAAACGCTGCACAACGTGCAGCTGGGCAAATATCGCCAGTTAAAGCTCACCCAGCGCGCGGGCAACGCCAAACCGGCGGCGCAGCATCTGATCGATCTGAAAGGTTTGCCGCTGAAGGTCGGCCTGTCGCAGCCGCTTTTGAAAAGCATGCAGCACCATTTAAAAGCTGGCAATCAGGTGATGCTGTTCCTCAACCGCCGCGGCTATGCCCCGGCGCTGTTGTGCCACGAATGCGGCTGGATCGCCGAGTGCCAGCGCTGCGATCACTATTACACCTTCCACCAGCATCAGCGCCAGCTGCGCTGCCACCACTGCGACAGCCAGCGGCCGGTGCCGCACCAATGCCCGCAGTGCGGCTCCACCCACCTGGTATCAGTCGGCGTCGGCACCGAGCAGCTGGAGCAGGAGCTGGCGCCGCTGTTCCCCGACACGCCGATCACCCGCATCGATCGCGACACCACCAGCCGTAAAGGGGCGCTGGAGCAGCACCTGGCGGATATTCATCGCGGCGAAGCGCGCATTCTGATCGGCACGCAGATGCTGGCCAAGGGCCACCATTTTCCCGACGTCACGCTGGTGGCGTTGCTGGACGTGGACGGCGCGTTGTTCTCCGCCGACTTCCGCTCCGCCGAGCGTTTCGCTCAGCTCTATACCCAGGTCTCCGGGCGCGCGGGCCGAGCGGGCAAACAGGGTGAAGTGCTGCTGCAAACCCACCACCCGGAGCACCCGTTATTGCAGGTGCTGCTGCAACAAGGTTACGACGCCTTCGCCAAACAGACGCTGGCGGAGCGCAGCAGCGTGTTTCTGCCGCCCTACACCAGCCACATCATCGTGCGCGCCGAAGATCACGATAACCAACAGGCCCCGCTGTTCCTGCAGCAGCTGCGCAACCTGCTGGAAGCCAGCCCGCTGAAGGACGATTCGCTGTGGGTGATGGGCCCGGTGCCGGCGCTGCAATCCAAACGCGGCGGCCGTTTCCGCTGGCAGCTGCTGCTGCAGCACCCGACGCGGCGCGTCCTGCAACAGCTGATGAAAAGCTCGCTGCCGCTGATCGGCACCCTGCCGCAAACACGCAAGGTGAAATGGACGCTGGATGTCGATCCGATCGACAGCTGATCCCGGAAAAGTCCGATTTAGCTGCCGCAGTGCAAACGTTTACCCTTGAAATTGCGAGCGAACGCTAAAAAACCTTCTCAGGTCACATTTTTTATGCAAATTAGGTAACAAAGGCGGGGCGTATTCTGTTTAGAATGTCTGCGAGGGCAAATTTTGTCGCCACATCGCAGCGCGACGGAGTGCCCGAACGCGAGTGGCGCTCAATGACAACAATCTCGCCACCGCATGCCGGACATTGTGAGCAAACAGCAGTAGTGGCGTCGGCATGGGGCTGACGCAAGGAGAAAGGCGTTGGAACACAAGAAAGAGTTATCCATGGCGACCATGAAAGACGTCGCCGAAATGGCGGGCGTTTCAACGGCTACCGTATCGCGTGCGCTGATGAACCCGGAAAAGGTGTCAACGCCAACGCGCCAGAAAGTGGAACAGGCCGTGCTGGCCGTAGGTTATTCTCCTCATGCTCTGTCACGCAATATCAAACGCAACGAATCCCGCACCATCCTGGTGATCGTGCCCGACATCTGCGATCCGTTTTTCGCCGATGTGATCCAGGGGATCGAACAGACCGCGGCCCAACAAGGTTATCTGGTGCTGATCGGCGACTGCGCGCAGCAGAACCAGCAAGAGCGCACCTTCGTCAATCTGATCATCACCAAACAGATCGACGGTATGCTGCTGCTGGGCTCCAACCTGCCGTTTGACGCCAGCAAGGAAGAGCAGCGCAACCTGCCGCCGATGGTGATGGCCAACGAGTTTGCCCCTGAGCTGGAACTGCCGACGGTGCACATCGACAACCTGACCGCCGCCTTTGAAGCCGTGCATTATTTGCATCAATTGGGCCACCGGCAGATCGCCTGCGTCGCCGGGCCGGAACAGATGCCGCTGAGCCATTATCGGCTGCAGGGTTACGTTCAAGCGCTACGTCGTAATGGCATTACCGTCGAAAGCAGCTATATTACCCGGGGTGATTTTACCTACGAAGCCGGCGCGCAAGCGCTGACGGCGCTGATGGCTCAGCCGAAACCGCCGACGGCGGTGTTCTGCCACAGCGACGTCATGGCGATCGGCGTGCTGTCCCAGGCGAAGAAAATGGGGCTGCGGGTACCGCAGGATCTGTCGATCGTCGGCTTTGACGACCTCAAGCTGGCACAGTATTGCGATCCGCCGCTGACCACGGTGGCGCAGCCGCGCTTCCAGATCGGCCAGCAGGCGATGTTGTTGCTGTTGGAACAGTTGAACGGCCAGACGGTGGCCAGCGGCTCCCGACTCTTGGACAGTGAATTGATTATCAGAGGCAGCACCGCTGCTCCGAAACGCTAGTCAAATATTTTAGGGTTCAGTAACATGACGGACTTATCCTCTCATCAGGACACAGCGGAATAATAGTGGCACAAAAAGACTATGTAAGCCGTGGGCGCGCAGCAGGAGCTAAGCGCAAAACCCCCAGCCGTAAAAAACGCAGTTCTCCGAAGGTTTCCAAAACCGTGCTGGCGTTAGCCGTCGCGTTGCTGGTTGTCTTTGTCGGTGGCCTCTATTTCATTACGCACAACAAGCCGGAAGACGCGCCGTTGTTGCCTGCACACACCACTCGCCCAGGCAACGGCCTGCCGCCGAAGCCGGAAGAGCGCTGGCGCTATATCAAAGAGCTGGAAAACCGGCAGATCGGCGTGCAAACCCCGACCGAACCGACGGCCGGCGGCGAGCTCAATTCCAAAACTCAGCTGACCGCCGAACAGCGGCAGTTGCTGGAACAAATGCAGGCCGACATGCAGCAGCGTCCGACGCAGTTGAACGAAGTGCCGTATAACGATCCGGGCCAGGCCAACGCGCGCAGCAATCGCCAGCAGCAGCAGATGCAACAACAGCAAATGCAGCAGCAGCCGGTACAGCAACCGCAGCAGGTCACTCAGCCGCCGCGCAACCCGTTCAACAACGGGGCCACCACCGCGCCGGTGCAGCAGCACCAGCAGCCGAAGCCGGCCACCCAGCAACCGGTGCAGGTGAAACAGCCTGAGCCGAAGCCGCAACCGAAGCCGGAGCCCAAACCGGAAGTGAAACAGGAAACGGCCAAGCAGGACACCAAACCGGAATCGAAACAGAAGTGGATGGTGCAATGCGGTTCGTTCCGCGCCACCGATCAGGCTGAATCCGTGCGTGCGCGCCTGGCGTTCGAGGGCATCGAGAGCCGCATCACCGCCGGCGGCGGCTGGAATCGCGTAGTGCTCGGCCCCTACAGCAGCCGCGCCGCAGCGGACAAAACCCTTTCGCGCCTGAAGGGCGTCGGCATGTCGAGTTGCATTCCCCTCTCCGTTGGGGGTTGAAAAGCGTCAATCCCCCCCCATCTATACTCTCAATATGCCTCGTAGCGTCTGCGAAAGCAGGCGCTGCGGGGACTTCTTTCCGTCTTTAACGAGGGTCTGCTCGTGACAACAATTGTAAGCGTACGCCGCAACGGCCAGGTCGTCATCGGTGGTGATGGCCAGGCAACCCTGGGTAATACGGTGATGAAGGGTAACGTCAAGAAAGTGCGTCGCCTGTATAACGACAAAGTGATCGCCGGTTTCGCCGGTGGCACCGCTGACGCCTTCACGCTGTTTGAACTGTTTGAACGCAAACTGGAAATGCATCAGGGCCACCTGGTGAAAGCCGCCGTCGAGCTGGCGAAAGACTGGCGCACCGACCGCATGCTGCGCAAGCTCGAAGCGCTGCTGGCGGTCGCCGATGAAACCGCCTCGCTGATCATCACCGGCAACGGCGATGTGGTGCAGCCGGAAAACGATCTGATCGCCATCGGTTCCGGCGGCCCGTACGCCCAGGCTGCCGCCCGCGCCATGTTGGAAAATACCGAACTGAGCGCCCGCGACATCGTTGAGAAATCCCTCAACATCGCCGGCGACATCTGTATTTACACCAACCATTTCCACACCATTGAAGAATTGCCTTCCAAAGCGTAAGGATCGAATACCATGTCTGAAATGACCCCGCGCGAGATCGTCAGCGAACTGGACAGCTATATCATTGGCCAAAACAAGGCCAAACGCGCTGTCGCCATTGCCCTGCGCAACCGCTGGCGCCGGATGCAGCTCAACGAGATGCTGCGTCACGAAGTGACCCCGAAAAACATTCTGATGATCGGCCCGACCGGCGTCGGTAAAACCGAAATCGCCCGCCGTCTGGCGAAGCTGGCCAACGCGCCGTTCATCAAGGTTGAAGCCACCAAGTTCACCGAAGTGGGCTATGTGGGCAAAGAAGTGGACTCCATCATCCGCGATCTGACCGATGCCGCCATCAAAATGGTGCGCATGCAGTCGATCGAGAAAAACCGCACCCGCGCCGAAGAGTTGGCCGAAGAGCGCATTCTCGACGTGCTGATCCCGCCGGCCAAAAACAACTGGGGCCAGCCGGAAGAAAATCAGGAACCGTCCGCCGCCCGCCAGGCATTCCGCAAGAAACTGCGCGAAGGCCAGCTGGATGACAAAGAGATCGAAATCGATCTGGCCGCCGCGCCGATGGGCGTGGAAATCATGGCGCCTCCTGGCATGGAAGAGATGACCAACCAGCTGCAGTCGATGTTCCAGAACCTCGGCGGCCAGAAGCAAAAACCGCGCAAGCTGAAGATCAAAGAAGCCTTCAAGCTGCTGGTGGAAGAAGAAGCCGCCAAGCTGGTGAATCCGGAAGAGCTGAAAGAGCAGGCGATCGAAGCGGTTGAGCAGCACGGCATCGTGTTTATCGATGAGATCGACAAAATCTGTAAGCGCGGCGGCCAAAGCTCCGGCCCGGATGTCTCGCGCGAAGGCGTGCAGCGCGATCTGCTGCCGCTGGTGGAAGGCTGCACCGTGTCCACCAAGCACGGCATGGTGAAGACCGACCACATCCTGTTCATCGCTTCCGGCGCGTTCCAGACCGCCAATCCGTCGGATCTGATCCCGGAACTGCAGGGCCGTCTGCCGATCCGCGTTGAGCTGCAGGCGCTGACCACCGAAGACTTCGAGCGCATCCTGACCGAGCCGAGCGCGTCGCTGACCGAGCAGTACAAAGCGCTGATGGGCACCGAAGGCGTCAACATCGAGTTCACCGCCGACGGCATCCGCCGCATCGCCGAAGCCGCGTGGCAGGTCAACGAAAGCACCGAGAACATCGGCGCGCGTCGTCTGCACACCGTGCTGGAGCGTCTGATGGAAGATATTTCCTACGATGCGAGTGAAATTAATGGCCAATCCATTACAATTGATGCGGATTACGTGCGCAGTCATCTGGATGAACTGGTGGCGGATGAAGATTTGAGTCGTTTTATCCTATAATCGCTCAATCATTGTCTTGTCAGTCATCTGTGTGGGAGGCATTGCCTCCCACAATTATTTCTAACGGACACAGAAGCGAAACATGAGCTCATCAACCTCCACCACCCCGATTTCCGCCTGGCTGGAAAGTCTACGCCCCCGCACCCTGCCGCTGGCCTTTGCCTCCATCGTGGTCGGCTCGGCAATCGCCGCCTGGCACGGTAGCCTGAAACCGGAAGTAGCGCTCCTGGCGCTGTTGACCGCCGGCCTGCTGCAGATCCTCTCCAACCTGGCGAACGACTACGGCGATGCGGTCAAAGGCAGCGACAAAGAAGATCGCATCGGGCCATTGCGCGGCATGCAGAAAGGCATGATCACCCAGGCGCAGATGAAACGGGCGCTGGTGGTGACGGTGGTGCTGATCGCCCTCGCCGGCTGTTCGCTGATCGCCGTCGCCTGTGAGCAACCCAGCGACGTGGTGGGTTTCCTGGTGCTGGGCGGGCTGTCCATCGTGGCGGCCATCACCTACACCGTCGGCAACAAGCCCTACGGATATTTGGGGCTGGGCGATATCTCGGTGCTGGTGTTCTTCGGCTGGCTGAGCGTGGCCGGCACCTACTATCTGCAGACGCACACCTTCGACAGCGTCGTGATGCTGCCGGCCACCGCCTGCGGCCTGCTGGCGACGGCGGTGCTCAACATCAACAATCTGCGCGATATCGAAAGCGATCGCGAAAACGGCAAGAATACGCTGGCAGTGCGTCTCGGCCCGCACAAGGCGCGCATTTACCACGCCCTGCTGCTCGGCGGCGCGGTGCTGTGTTTCGCGCTGTTCACGCTGTTCAACCTCCACAGCCCGTGGGGTTGGCTGTTCGTGCTGGCGATCCCGCTGCTGGTGCGCCACGGCCTGCGCGTGCTGCGCGATCCGACGCCGGTCGGCATGCGGCCGATGCTGGAGCATATGGTCAAGGCGGCGTTGCTGGCCAACCTGCTGTTCGCCATCGGCGTGGCGCTCAGTTAAAAACTGATGATTTTGCCAACAGGGCGAATAAAGGGATATACTGAACATTCCTGCGGCAAACAGACGTAAAATCCTATGAAATACGATACTTCCGAACTTTGCGACATCTATCATGAAGAGGTGAACGTTGTTGAACCTCTGTTCTCCAATTTTGGCGGGCGTACTTCATTTGGCGGGCAGATCACCACGGTGAAATGCTTTGAGGATAACGGCCTGTTATTCGATCTGCTTGAAGAAAACGGCCGCGGCCGCGTGCTGTTGGTCGACGGCGGCGGTTCGGTACGCCGGGCGCTGATCAACGCCGAACTGGCGCGCCTGGCCGCCCAGAACGAATGGGAAGGCATCGTGGTGTACGGCGCGGTGCGCCAGGTGGACGATCTGGAAGAGCTCGACATCGGCATTCAGGCGATGGCGGCGATCCCGGCGGGTGCCGTAAGCGAAGGCGTGGGCGAAAGCGATATCCGCGTCAACTTCGGTGGCGTCACCTTCTTCTCAGGCGACCACCTGTATGCCGACAACACCGGCATCATCCTCTCCGAAGACCCGCTCGACATCGAGTGATTTTCGGACATGAAAAAGGGCGCCTCAGGCGCCCTTTTCGTTGCTGCATGGCGTAAGGAATCAAACCTCTTCCATTTTGCCCAGCAGCGCGCGCAGGCGATCTTGCCATACGTGCTGTTCTTCTTTCAGCTGTTGGTTTTCACGCACCAGCGCTTCGTGGTTGCCGGAGGCAGCCTGAACTTCCTGCGACAGAGAGTTGTTTTTGTCTTTCAGCTCTTCAATTTCCATCTGCAACAAGGTGATGGTATCAATCGCCTGCTGTACTTTTGCTTCCAGTTTCTCAAATACTTCAAATGACATGCTTCAGTCCCCTCATGATAGCAAGGCGTACATCTATAAGTAGCGGCCGCAACGTCGGCTGCAGCTACTGCGAATATTGCATCGCGCTCAGTGACGCGCGCCGTTACGAAAGGCGCGCCGGTCTCGATTCGTTAAAAACGATTGTAAGTAGCCAGTCTCCGCCTGTCTAGCAACATACCGGATCATCGCGCAGTCTGTTGCAATTTTCCTGCCCTCGCCATCAGCAAAAACTGAAAATCCCCATCGCCGCCGCCGCGAGTTGTTAACGCCCCTCGCTAAACCACTGGTCAGATCACACTTTTATGGCTCAGAAAGAACACTAAACGACGCGAAATCGCTCAATTTTATGACGCGCCACACACATTTTGATTTCGCTATTTCTCGTTTATGTTCGTTAACGATAAATTTACATCACGTCCTCATTCAATAATTGGACGAGATGAAAAAACTGTGCCCATAGGTCAGATGTATACCTGGCTGAGCCTATAAACCAACAACCGCCGTTTTGCAGGACACCAACATTATGAGCCAAACCACCAGTCCGACATTAAAAGGCCAGTGCATCGCCGAGTTCCTCGGCACGGCGCTGCTGATCTTCTTTGGCGTAGGCTGCGTTGCCGCGCTGAAACTGGCGGGCGCCAGCTTCGGCCAGTGGGAAATCAGCATCATTTGGGGCCTGGGCGTCGCCATGGCCATCTATCTGACCGCCGCGATTTCCGGTGCGCATCTCAACCCGGCGGTCACCCTCGCCCTGTGGCTGTTCGCCTGCTTCGACGGGCGCAAAGTGGTGCCTTACATCATTGCGCAGGTCGCCGGCGCCTTCTGCGCCGCGGCCTTGGTCTACGGGCTGTACTACAATCTGTTCTTCGACTTCGAAGCGGCCCACCACATGGTGCGCGGCAGCAACGAAAGCCTCGAACTGGCCGGCATCTTCTCGACTTACCCTAACGCGCACATCTCCGTCGGCCAGGCCTTCCTGGTAGAAATGGTGATCGCTGCAATCCTGATGTGCCTGATCCTGGCGCTGACCGACGACGGCAACGGCATTCCGCGCGGCCCGCTGGCGCCGCTGCTGATCGGTATTCTGATTGCCGTGATCGGCGCCTCCATGGGACCATTGACCGGCTTTGCGTTGAACCCGGCGCGTGACTTCGGGCCGAAACTGTTCGCCTACCTGGCCGGCTGGGGCAAAGTCGCCTTCACCGGCGCACGCGACATCCCGTACTTCCTGGTGCCGATCTTCGCCCCTATCGTCGGCTGTGGCCTGGGCGCTTTCGGTTACCGCGCGCTGATTGGCCGCCACCTGCCGTGCGACGTCTGCGTGACGGAAGAAGAGCCTGACGCCAAGACCCAGCAGCGTAAAGCGTGATGGGTGCAGTTTTACACGGTTAACAACAGCAGGATAATTACCATGACTGTAGAAAAAAAATACATTGTCGCACTCGACCAAGGGACCACCAGCTCACGTGCCGTCGTGCTCGATCACGACGCCAACATCGTTGCAGTATCGCAGCGCGAATTCCCGCAGATCTATCCAAAGGCCGGCTGGGTTGAGCACGACCCAATGGAGATCTGGGCGTCGCAAAGTTCGACGCTGGTAGAAGTGCTGGCGAAAGCCGACATCAATTCCGATCAGATCGCCGGCATCGGCATCACCAACCAGCGCGAAACCACCATCGTCTGGGAAAAAGAGACCGGCAAGCCGATTTACAACGCCATCGTTTGGCAGTGCCGCCGCACCGCCGACATCTGCGAGAAGCTCAAGCGCGACGGCCTGGAAGAGTACATCCGTCACAACACCGGCCTGGTGGTTGACCCGTACTTCTCCGGCACCAAGGTGAAGTGGATCCTGGACAACGTCGAAGGCGCCCGCGAGCGCGCCAAGCGCGGCGAACTGCTGTTCGGCACCGTGGATACCTGGCTGGTGTGGAAAATGACCCAGGGGCGCGTACACGTCACCGATTACACCAACGCCTCACGCACCATGATGTTCAACATCCACGAACTGGACTGGGACGAGCGCATGCTGGAAGTGCTGGATATCCCGCGCGCCATGCTGCCGAAAGTCCGCCCGTCCTCCGAAGTGTACGGCCAGACCAACATCGGCGGTAAGGGCGGCACGCGTATTCCTATCGCCGGTATCGCCGGTGACCAGCAGGCGGCACTGTACGGCCAGCTGTGCGTTCAACCGGGCATGGCGAAGAACACCTACGGCACCGGCTGCTTCCTGCTGATGAACACCGGCAAAGAAGCGGTGCGCTCGAAAAACGGTCTGCTGACCACCATCGCCTGCGGCCCACGCGGCGAAGTGAACTATGCGCTGGAAGGCGCGGTGTTCATCGGCGGTGCGTCTATCCAGTGGCTGCGCGACGAGCTGAAACTGATCAGCGACGCCGCCGACTCCGAATATTTCGCCACCAAGGTGAAAGACAGCAACGGCGTCTATGTGGTGCCGGCCTTCACCGGCCTGGGCGCGCCCTACTGGGATCCGTATGCTCGCGGCGCCATCTTCGGCCTGACCCGTGGTGCCAACAGCAACCACATCATCCGCGCCACGCTGGAATCCATCGCCTTCCAGACCCGTGACGTGCTGGACGCCATGCAGGCCGACGCCAACACCCGCCTGCAATCGCTGCGCGTGGACGGCGGCGCGGTCGCCAACAACTTCCTGATGCAGTTCCAGTCCGATATTCTCGGCACCCGCGTAGAACGCCCTGAAGTGCGTGAATCGACGGCGCTGGGCGCGGCGTTCCTGGCGGGCCTGGCCATCGGCTACTGGAACGATCTGGATGAAGTGAAGAGCAAAGCGGTGGTTGAGCGTGAATTCCGCCCAAGCATCGAAACCACCGAACGCAACTACCGCTACAGCGGCTGGAAAAAAGCGGTGGCTCGCGCTCAGGCATGGGAAGATCACGAGTAATCCCGAAGCTGCCGTTTCGCCAACAAGCGCTGCCTGCGGGCGGCGCTTTTTTTTTGCCCCGCCCTGCCGCCACCGTGCTGTGATAGACTTTGTCGATATTTTCCTCCCTTTCTCACAGACAGGTTTGCCATGAAACGTGAATTAGCCATCGAATTCTCCCGCGTTACCGAAGCCGCCGCGCTGGCGGGCTACAAATGGCTGGGGCGCGGCGACAAGAACGCCGCCGACGGCGCGGCGGTCCACGCCATGCGCATCATGCTCAACAAAGTGGATATCGATGGGCGCATCGTGATCGGCGAAGGCGAGATCGACGAAGCACCGATGTTGTATATCGGCGAGCAGGTCGGTACCGGTCAGGGCGACGCAGTCGACATCGCGGTCGATCCGATCGAAGGCACCCGCATGACCGCCATGGGCCAGTCCAATGCGCTGGCGGTATTGGCGGTGGGCGATCGCGGCACCTTCCTGCACGCGCCGGACATGTACATGGAGAAGCTGGTGGTCGGCCCGGCGGCGCGCGGCGCCATCGATCTCAACCGGCCATTGGCCGAGAACCTGCAGAACGTCGCCGAACGACTGGGCAAACCGCTGTCGCAGCTGACGGTGATCGTATTGGCCAAACCGCGCCACGACGGCGTCATCGCGCAGATGCAGCAATTGGGCGTGCGAGTATTCGCCATTCCTGACGGCGACGTAGCGGCTTCCATTCTCACCTGCATGCCGGAAAGCGAGGTCGATGTGATGTACGGCATCGGCGGCGCGCCGGAAGGGGTGATCTCAGCCGCGGTGATCCGCGCGCTGGACGGTGACATGCAGGCGCGTTTGCTGCCGCGTCATGAGGTGAAAGGCGACAGCGCCGAAAACCGCCGCATCGGCGAACAAGAGTTGGCCCGCTGCCGGGAGATGGGTATCGAAGCCGGCCAGGCGCTGCGTCTGGATCAGATGGCGCGCAACGACAACGTGATCTTCTCCGCCACCGGCATCACCAAGGGCGATTTGCTGGAAGGCATCAGCCGCCAGGGCAACATGGCCACCACCGAAACGTTGCTGATCCGCGGCAAGTCGCGCACCATCCGCCGTATTCGTTCGACCCACTATCTGGATCGCAAAGACCCGGCGCTGCACGAGTTTCTGCTGTAACGAAACAGGGCGCCGAATGGCGCCCTGATGATTGATGACAAACCTCATGCCCTTGCCGTGTTGGCAGAGAACAGCGAATAAAAAACAAGGAAAATCAATTTATTGATTTTCGGCTGATAACCACAAAGGGGAGAAAAACCCCGCTTTTTCTCCCCTTTGTCAACGGTATGAGGGCGCCGAATGGCGCCCTGTCGTTATGCGGTATGCCCCTGATGCTGCATACGATTGGACAGCGGCCACCAGCACAGCAGGATCAGCAGCGCCATCGCGAACATCAGCAAGCCGAGGCTGAACTGCCCGGTTTGCGGCAACATGGCGGACAGCCAGGTCGCCAGACCGGACCCCATGTTCTGCATCCCGCCCACCAGTGCGCCCGCCGCGCCGGCCAGGTAAGGGAACGGCTCCATCGCCCCGGTGGTCGCCAGCGGGAACAGCATGCCGGCGCCGAAGAAGAACAGCGCGGCCGGCACGATCAGCGTCCAGATGTTCATCACGCCGAACCAGCCCGGGATCCACATCATCGCCCCCGCCAGCAGGCAGCTAATCACCGAATGCCACATCAGCGTGTGGAAGGTCTTGCCGTCGCGCCCGGCGTACCAGGCGCCGAAAAACGCCGCCGGGATCGGCAGAATGAACAGGATGCTGACGGTCAGCCCACTCAGCCCCAACACGCCGCCCATCAACACGCCGCAGCTGGCCTCGAATACCGCAATCCCCGCCAGCGCGCCGATCAGCATCACCAGATAGCAGCTGAAGGTGCTGTCACCCAGCAGCTGGCGGAAACTGGCCAGCATGCGACGTTTTTCCGTTTGCACCGGGCGGGTTTCCGGCAGCCAGCGGAACATGGCGAAGGCGACGCAGGCGCACAGCGCCAGCAGGAAGGCGTAGCAGGCGCGCCAGCCGAACACCATCGCCAATGCGCCGCCGATCACCGGCGCCAGCAGCGGGCTAACCAAAATCCCCATGTTCAACAGGCTGTTGGCGTAGCGCAGGGCGGTGCCGGCATACAGATCGCGCGGCATGGTGCGCGCCATCACGCCCGCCACGCCGGTGCCCATGCCCTGAATCGCGCTGGCGGCAACCAGCATCGTCAGGTTGGTGGACAGCAGCGCGCCCAGCGCACCGACCAGGAAGATCATCATGCCGGTCAGGATCACCGGGCGGCGCCCGATACGATCCGATATCGGCCCGTAAATCAGCTGGGAGAAACCGTAGGTCAGCAGATACGCCGCCATCACCCGTTGCACGGCGCCGGTGCGAACCGACAGATCGTGGGCGATATCAGCAATAACGGGAACATAAATGGTTTGCGCCATCTGGCCGACGGCGACCAACAGGATAAGCATCACCAGCAGGTGAAAATTCTCTAGTTTTCTCATTATCTTCGTTAACGTTTCAACTCGTCACAGCGTCCCGGTATGGCCGTTGCAGCAGCCAGAACGGCGAGCAGCCCTCTATGGCGGCATAAACTAATCAAATCTGATTTTTTTAGCGAGTTTCAGACAGATATTGATCCAGGTCACACTGGCAGCAAACCCGACCAGGCTCGTAAATTAAACTGTACGTCTAACGCTTTGGAGTTAAAAATAGCGCCCTTGCAGTAGCCGCGCTTTAGCATTTAATCGATAATTATTTTCATCAACTTGAAATAAAATAACACCATAGGGATTTGGTTCATGAAAACACCTGAGCTGATTTTATTGCAGTTAAAGGCGCTCGGCCCGCACTCGGCCAAAATGCTGGCGGAGCGTCTGGACATCACGCCGATGGGCATCCGACAACATCTGCAATCCCTGGAAAAACGTGAGTTGGTTTGTTACGAAGAAGCGCGCAGCAAGGTCGGCCGCCCGACGCGCTACTGGTCGCTGACAGCGCGAGGGCACGCTTTTGCGGCCGCCGATCAGGAACGGCTGCGGGCATCCGCGCTGCGGCTGTTTGGCGGCGCCGGCGTGGAACCGTTGCTGAACGCGCGCGAAGAGCAGCTTTATCTGCGTTATGCCGAAGAGCTGTCCGCCGAGCGCAGCCACCAAGAGCGGTTAGCCCGATTGGTGCGTCTGCGGCAACATGATGGTTACATGGCTGAATTGCTCGATCATCCGCACGGTGCGCTGTTGGTGGAAAACCACTGTCCGATCGGCGTGGCCGGTTCCAACTGCAGCAGCCTGTGCAATTCCGAGCTGCAGCTGTTTCACCGCCTGTTCGGCAACGACTACCGGATAGAGCGCACCACGCACGCCATTTCCGGCTCACGACATTGTGCTTATTTGATTCGACCACGGGAGCTTTAGAGTATGGCTGAATGGGTAAACGGCAAGGTTACGCAGGTAAAACAATGGACCGACGGGCTGTTCAGCCTGGTGGTCAATGCCCCCATCGATCCTTTCACCGCCGGGCAATTCGCCAAACTGGCGCTGGAGATCGACGGCGAACGAGTGCAACGCGCCTACTCCTACGTCAATGCCCCCGATGACGCCAACCTGGAGTTCTATCTGGTGACGGTGCCGGAAGGCAAACTGAGCCCGCGCCTCAATCAGCTGCGGCCAGGTTCGGATGTCATGGTGACTAAAGAAGCGGCCGGATTCTTCGTGCTGGATGAGGTGCCCGACTGCGACACGCTGTGGATGCTGGCGACCGGCACCGCCATCGGCCCCTATTTATCGATTCTGCAGCAAGGCGTCGGCCTGGAACGCTTTAACAACCTGGTGCTGGTGCACGCCGCGCGTTTTGCGCGCGATCTGAGCTACCTGCCGCTGATGCAGCAACTGCAGCAACGCTACAACGGCAAGCTGCGCATCCAGACCGTCGTCAGCCGTGAAGAGACGCCCGGTTCACTGACCGGCCGCGTGCCGGCGCTGATCGAGGACGGCCGGCTGGAAGCGGCGATCGGCTTGACCATCGACGCCGAAACCAGCCACGTGATGCTGTGCGGCAACCCGCAGATGGTGCGGGACACCCAGCAAACGCTGAAAGACCACCGCCAAATGCGCAAGCACCTGCGCCGCAAACCGGGCCACATCACCAGCGAGCACTACTGGTAACCCGAGGATCAGCGGAACTTCACCGGTTCGGCTTCCGGGCCGAACCGATTGTCTCCCGGCGTGCCGACGAAGGCACCCAGATCGATAGTCATCATCACGATAATCAGCGTCGGGATGAAACGCCCGACGCCCCATTGCCAGATCGGCGCCAGCATTTGCCAGTTGCCCGCCGCCAGCATCCACGCCAGGATCAGCAGCAACGCCCACCAGCCGGCCTTGTTGCGATCGTGCAGACGTTTGACCAGCACCGCCGCCGTCGGCCAGAGCAGCGCCACGATAAAGAAGGCGATGGATTGGATGGCGATCAATTGATAATTGGCCAGCGTAAACGCCGCCGCCATCAGCACCAACCACAGCCCCATCCAGATCCAGAAGTCGCGCCGCCCGATGCGGCCCTTAAAAGAAAAACACCACTGTTGTAACGTCATCGATTCCTGCGCTCTAAGCCTGCCCATATTCTGCGCCGCAGTGTAACATAGGCGCTGCCGGGCCGAGTTTTCCGCCTTGCATAACGCGGCGCGCCGCACAGCTTTCTCGTCAGCGAACCGATAATGGCGTGGGATCTTTGACAAGGCCTGCGGGTTATCGCTTTAATCGGAGCCATCTTTGTCCTTGATGCCATACGCCATGCTGAGAAAAACCCTCGCCATCGCCTGCCTGCTGCAGGCCGCCGCCAGCGCCTGGGCCGAACCGCCCGCCGCCGAAGCGAAACCGACCGCGCCTTACCTGCTGGCCGGGGCGCCGACCTTCGATCTGACGGTGGTCAAATTCCGCGAGAAATACAATCGCGACAACCCCAAGCTGCCGATTGGCGAATTCCGCGCCATTCCCGCCGCCGAAGACGATTCGCCGCTGCTGACGCGCGCCGCCAGTAAACTCAACGAAAACCTGTACGCCTCCACCGCACTGGAGAAAGGTACCGGTAAAATCAAAACGTTGCAGATCACGCATCTGCCGCTGCAGCAGGCCAATGAAGAAAAAGCCGCGCGCGCCATCGCCATCAACTACATGGCGGCGCTGATGCGTCAGTTCGAACCGGCGCTGACGGTGGAACAGAGCCAGAACAAGGTGAACAGCCTGCTGGAAAAAGGCAAAGGATCGCGTTTTTACCAACAGCAGGTCGGCGCCATTCGCTATGTCGTCTCGGACAACGGCGATAAAGGCGTCACCTTCGCGGTTGAACCGATTAAGCTGGCGCTTTCCGAGCCGTAACGGCGCGGCATTTAATGACGAAAAGCAAAGCCTTCGCGCTTAATGATCTCTATACTGTTGGGCAGGTAAACTGCCGGTCCGGCAGTTGTCATTTCGACTCTCGCGTTCCCTAGTTGGAGGAAAAAACATGCGTCATCCATTAGTTATGGGTAACTGGAAGCTTAACGGCAGCACTCACATGGTCAACGAACTGATCGCCGGTCTGCGCAATGAGCTGAGCAGCGTTGACGGCTGTGGCGTCGCCATCGCCCCGCCGGTGATGTATCTGGATCAGGCCAAGCACGCGCTGGCCGGCAGCCGCATCGCGCTGGGCGCGCAGAACGTGGACGTTAACCTGTCCGGCGCCTTCACCGGTGAAGTTTCCGCCAACATGCTGAAAGACGTCGGCGCTCAGTACATCATCATCGGCCACTCCGAGCGTCGCACCTACCACAAAGAAAGCGACGAAGTGATCGCCGAGAAATTCGCCGTGCTGAAAGAAGCCGGCCTGATCCCGGTGCTGTGCATCGGTGAAACCGAAGCGGAAAACGCCGCGGGCAAAACCGAAGAAGTATGCGCGCGCCAGATCGACGCCGTGCTGAAAACGCTGGGCGCACCGGCGATGAAAGGCACCGTGATCGCCTATGAGCCGGTCTGGGCCATCGGTACCGGCAAATCCGCCACCCCTGCGCAGGCGCAGGCCGTGCACAAATTTATCCGCGATCACATCGCCAAGCACGATGCCGCGGTTGCCGCTGAAATCATCATCCAGTACGGCGGTTCGGTGAACGACAAGAACGCCGCAGAGCTGTTCTCCCAGCCGGACATCGATGGCGCGCTGGTTGGCGGCGCCTCGCTGAAAGCCGACGCTTTCGCCGTGATCGTCAAAGCCGCTGCCGCAGCGAAAAAAGCCTGATTGCCTTAGGCTTGCCATAAAAAAACCCCGGCAAGCCGGGGTTTTTTATTGCCGTTTAAACGGCATCAGCGTTTGCTGATTTCGTCGAATACGCCGCCGGTGGCGAAGTGCACCTTCTGCGCTTCGGTCCAGCCGCCGAAGGTGTCATCCACGGTGAACAGCTTCAACTGCGGGAACTGCCCGGCGAACTTGGCCGCCACCGCCGCATCGCGCGGGCGGTAATAGTGCTGTGCCGCGATAGTCTGCCCTTCCGGCGAATACAGATATTTCAGGTAGGCGGTCGCCACCTCGCGGGTACCGCGTTTGTCGACCACCTTATCCACCACCGACACCGTCGGTTCGGCCAGGATCGATTCACTCGGGGTGATAATCTCGAACTTGTCTTTGCCCAGCTCTTTCTCCGCCAGCAACGCTTCGTTTTCCCAGGCGATCAGCACGTCGCCGATGCCGCGCTCAACGAAGGTGTTGGTCGAGCCGCGCGCGCCGGAATCCAGCACTTCGACGTTCTTGTACAGGTTTTTGACGAAGTCCTGCGCCTTGGCCTTATCGTTGTTGTTGTGGTGCAACGCGTAGCCCCAGGCGGCCAGGTAGTTCCAGCGGGCGCCGCCGGAAGTTTTCGGGTTTGGTGTGATCACCGACACGCCCGGCTTGATCAAATCAGGCCAGTCATGAATCTGTTTCGGGTTGCCTTTGCGCACCAGGAAGACGATGGTCGAGGTGTAAGGCGCCGAATTGTCCGGCAGGCGTTTGATCCAGTCTTTCTCGATGCGCCCGCGTTCGGCGATAGCGTCGACGTCATAGGCTAACGCCAGCGTCACCACGTCGGCCTCGATGCCGTTGATCACCGACGTCGCCTGCTTGCCGGAGCCGCCGTGCGACTGGCGCACCGTCACCTTGTCGCCGGTTTCCGCCTGGTAGTGCTTGCTGAATGCCGTGTTGTAAGCCTGATAGAACTCACGCGTCGGATCGTATGACACGTTCAGCAACTGAATATCCTTCGCCATGGCGCCGGACGCCAACAGCACCAATGTCAGACCTACACCCCATTTACGCATCGACAGGCTCTCCCAGAAAATTAAGCGCAACCTCAATCGGTTGATTTAGCATCAGAGCCTGCCAGAAACTTTCCCGGCAACTAAAGAATAAAAAATTTTGGGATAGATGATTCTGGAATATGTCACCGGCGAGCATAAAAAAGCCCCCGGGAGCGGAGGCTTTTTTGTCGTGCGGTGAGTGGCGTATCAGTACAGCTTTTTCGCCGTTTCCAGCCAGTCGCCCTTGAACGGACGCTTCATGTTTTCGATCGCGTCGATGATGTCATGATGCACCATTTTTTCGTTCTGGATACCGACGCAGCGGCCGCCGTACCCCTGCAGCAGCAGTTCGATGGCGTAGGCGCCCATGCGCGAGGCCAGGATGCGGTCATAGGCGACCGGCGAACCGCCGCGCTGAATGTGGCCCAGCACAGTGGCGCGGGTTTCACGCTTGGTTTCCTGCTCAATGTGGCGCGCCAGCTCATCGATATCGCAGATGTGCTCGGTGATCGCCACGATGGCGTGTTTTTTGCCTTTGGCGATACCGGCCTTGATTTCGCACACCAGATCTTCGCGGTTGAATTCGATTTCAGGCAGCACGATAAATTCGCAGCCGCCGGCAATCGCCGCCGCCAGCGTCAGATCGCCGCAGTAACGGCCCATCACTTCCACGATGGAGATGCGCTGGTGCGACGAGGAGGTATCGCGCAGGCGGTCGATCGCTTCCACCACGGTTTCCAGCGCGGTGAAGTAACCGATGGTGTAGTCGGTGCCGGCGACATCGTTATCGATGGTGCCCGGCAGACCGATGCACGGGAAGCCTTCTTCCGTCAGGCGTTTGGCGCCCATGTAGGAACCGTCGCCGCCGATCACCACCAGCGCGTCGATGCCGCGATTCTTCAGGTTTTCAATCGCCTTGGCGCGCACGTTTTCATCCCTGAATTCCGGGAAGCGGGCCGAACCAAGGAAGGTGCCGCCACGGTTGATCATGTCGGACACGCTATAGCGATCCAGCTGCTCCATGCGATCTTCGTACAAGCCAAGGTAGCCATCGTAAATACCAAAAACTTCCAGACCTTCTGAAAGCGCAGAACGCACAACGCCGCGGATTGCAGCGTTCATACCCGGCGAATCACCGCCGCTCGTCAGTACACCGATTTTCTTGATCATGACTACCTCTGAACTGTGTAGATGCAATTTCTTAAGAATTCTGTCTCCGCCGATCGTCTTGAAACCTCTCCGGCTGCAGAAAACCAGCTTTATGGCTTATTGCTGGATATTATATCAAAAACACCCAGCTGAATTGATTCAAGTCACGCAATATAACGGTTAAAACGCCGCATGGCACGCTGAGCTAACTCAGATATTCATGATAATACTTTGCGCTATGCCTCTATATGATTATAGCTCCCAATGCCCCTGCCTACCCGGCGGCACCACGGAGCACGGATCCAGGTGAATGATGACGTCCGCCCCCGCAAAACGGTGCCGCAACGCCTGTTCCACCTGATCGGCTAACCGGTGCGCCTCGCGCAGCGGCAGCGTGTCGTCCATCTCCAGATGCAGCTGGATGAAACGCGTCGGCCCCGACTGCCGCGTGCGCAGATCGTGCGCGCCTTTCACGCCGGGCCAGGAGGAAACCACGGCGATAATCGCCTGGCGCTCGTCATCCGGCAACGCCCGATCCAACAGCGACTGCACCGCTTCGTAGCCCATGCGCAGCGCGCTATACAGGATGTAAACGCCGATGCCCAGTGCAAACAGCGCATCCGCCCGCTGGAAGCCGTACCAGCTTAGCCCAAGAGCGATAAGAATAGCACCATTCATCATGACATCTGACTGATAATGCAGCATATCTGCGCGCACGGCCTGGCTGCGCGTTTTTCTGACCACCCAGCGTTGATAGGTGACCAGCATCAGGGTGCTGACTAACGCGATCACCGTCACGACGACCCCAACGCCGGGATCGCGCAGCGTTTGCGGTGCATACAGATGCTGGAAGCCGGTGAGAAACAGAAACAGGGCGGAACCGGAAATAAACATGCTTTGCGCCAGCGCCGCCAGCGACTCCGCTTTGCCGTGGCCAAAGGTGTGCTCGGCATCGGCAGGCTGCAGCGAATAGCGCACCACCAGCAGGTTGGTCAGCGAGGCGGCGATATCGACCAGCGAATCCACCAGCGCCGCCAGCAGGCTGACAGAACCGGTCTGGTACCAGGCGACGATTTTGATGAACAACAGCGACGACGCCAGCACGGTAGCGGCCAACGCAGCGGACTTTACCAGGCGTGCATAGCGCTGTTCCATTGAGGGATCCCGGTCAAAAGGTATGGCGCTCAATATAGCGAAATGTCGGATAAAAAAAACCCCGCCATCATGGCGGGGAAGACAGGGATGGTGTCTATGGCAAGGAAAAACAGGGGACTACTCAGTCGTACTTCACTTCTGGGCAGAAGCTTGCTGCAAACCAGAAATTTGTTGCTCCATCTGCTGCATGCGCTGCTGATGTTTCTGGTCTAAAACACTTTTTTGCTCTGGCGTCAGCAGGTTATACATTTGGTTGCGCACCCGGGCCATTTCGACCTGGCGCTTGACCTGCTGTTGGGCCATCTTTTCCGCCTGGGCATACACGGCGGCTTCGTCAAATTTCTCTGCGGTCACCAGTTTATGCATGGCTTCCATTTCAGCTACATTGACACCTGGCAGATCGTGCCGGGCCTGGCGCATCAAATCGCGCATTTGCTGGCGCTGCTGTTCGCTGAGGCTGACACCGTCGAACATATGGTGCTGGCCGGGTATTCGGGTCATCGCGTCGTTGCCGGGAGGTTGGGCTGTGTCCGGTATAGTGTCGGCAGCGAAGGCAGCGGTCGAACCAATTGCCAGCAGTGATGCCATAACTAATGCGGTCACCTTACGCATTTCAACTCCTCAAGCTTTCTCACTTTGCGAATCAACGAGGAGCAGTGTACCGCCGCACCTGAAAACCTGCGTCAGTGCATGTAAAACTACGTAAAGTCATGGAATGGCAACAGTTGATGACGTATTTTGCGTCTGGAGGTAAATCATAATGAACAAGATTCTGTTAGTTGACGACGACCGCGAGTTGACCTCGCTGTTAAAAGAACTGCTTGAAATGGAAGGTTTTAATATCGTCGTCGCGCACGATGGCGAGCAGGCGTTGTCGCTGCTGGACAGCTCCGTCGATCTGCTGCTGCTCGACATCATGATGCCGAAGAAAAACGGCATCGATACGCTGAAAGAACTGCGCCAACATCACCAGACGCCAGTCATCATGCTGACCGCGCGCGGCAGCGAACTGGACCGCGTGTTGGGCCTGGAGCTGGGCGCCGATGATTACCTGCCGAAACCCTTCAACGATCGCGAACTGGTCGCGCGCATTCGCGCCATTCTGCGCCGTTCCAACTGGAGCGAACAGCAGCAGCAGGTCGACAGCGGCGCCCCGACGCTGGATGTCGATGGCCTGCAGCTGAACCCCGGCCGCCAGGAGGCCAGCTTCGACGGCCAGGTGCTGGATCTGACCGGCACCGAGTTCACCTTGCTGTATCTGCTGGCGCAACATCTCGGCCAAGTGGTGTCGCGCGAACTGCTGAGCCAGGAAGTGCTGGGCAAACGCCTGACTCCGTTCGATCGCGCCATCGACATGCATATCTCCAACCTGCGGCGTAAGCTGCCGGATCGCAAAGACGGGCATCCGTGGTTCAAAACCCTGCGCGGACGTGGTTATTTGATGGTATCTGCAACATGATCAACAGTTTGACGGCACGCATCTTCGCCATTTTCTGGTTCACGTTAGCCCTGGTGCTAATGCTGGTGCTGATGGTGCCCAAGCTCGACTCCCGCCAAATGACCTCGCTGCTCGACAGCGAGCAGCGGCAGGGGTTGATGCTGGAACAGCACGTCGAGGCCGAGTTGCAAAACGATCCGGCCAACGATCTGATGTGGTGGCGCCGCCTGTTCCGCGCCATTGACAAATGGGCGCCGCCGGGCCAACGCCTGCTGCTGGTCACCAGCGAAGGCCGGGTGATCGGCGCGCAGCGCAATGAAATGCAGATCGTCCGCAACTTCATCGGCCAATCCGACAATTCGGATCATCCGAAGAAGAAAAAATACGGCCGCGTCGAACTGGTCGGGCCGTTCGCGGTGCGCGACGGCGAAGACAACTACCAGCTGTACCTGATCCGCCCCGCCAACAGCCCGCAATCCGATTTCATCAACCTGATGTTCGACCGGCCGCTGCTGCTGCTGATCGTCACCATGTTGATCAGCGCCCCGCTGCTGCTGTGGCTGGCCTGGAGCCTGGCGAAACCGGCGCGCAAGCTGAAGAACGCCGCCGATGACGTGGCGCGCGGCAACCTGAAACAGCATCCGGAACTGGAGGCCGGCCCGCAGGAGTTTCTGGCCACCGGCGCCAGCTTCAACCAGATGGTCAGCGCGCTGGAACGCATGATGAACGCCCAGCAACGCTTGATCTCGGACATCTCGCACGAGCTGCGCACGCCGCTGACTCGCCTGCAGCTGGCCACCGCGCTGATGCGCCGCCGCCACGGCGAAGGCCACGAGCTGGCGCGCATCGAAACCGAAGCGCAACGGCTGGATTCGATGATCAACGATCTGCTGGCGCTGTCGCGCGGGCAGCAGAAGGGCGAGCTGGCGCGCGAGCAGTTGAAGGCCAACGAACTGTGGGCCGACGTGCTGGATAACGCCCGTTTCGAAGCCGAACAGATGGGCAAGCAGCTGGAGATCGCTGCGCCGCCCGGTCCGTGGACGCTGTTCGGCAACGCGAGCGCGCTGGACAGCGCGTTGGAAAACATCGTGCGCAACGCCCTGCGTTATTCGCACACCCGCATCGCCGTGGCGTTCAGCGCCGACAATCAGGGCGTGACTATCCAGGTTGACGACGACGGCCCCGGCGTCAGCGCCGAAGACCGCGAGCAGATCTTCCGTCCGTTCTACCGCACCGATGAGGCGCGCGACCGTGAGTCCGGCGGCACCGGCCTTGGCCTGGCTATCGTCGAGGCGGCGGTCAATCAGCATCGCGGCTGGGTGAAGGCCGAAGACAGCCCGCTTGGCGGTCTGCGGCTGGTGCTGTGGCTGCCGCTGCATCATCAACGCCTATCGTCTAAGACAGAACAGTAAGAGTTTGCTATCCTGCGCCCCTCGTTCACGAGGGGCCTGCAACATGCTGAACATCGTTTTATTTGAACCCGAAATTCCACCCAATACCGGCAATATCATCCGCCTGTGCGCCAATACGGGCTTTAATCTGCACCTGATCGAACCGCTGGGTTTCCCGTGGGACGACAAACGCCTGCGCCGCGCCGGGCTGGACTATCATGAGTTCACCCGCGTCAGCCGCCATGCCGATTACGCCGCCTTTCTCGCCGCCGAAAACCCGCAGCGGCTGTTTGCCCTCACCACCAAAGGCACGCCGGCGCACAGCGCCGTCAGCTACCAGGCCGGCGACTACCTGCTGTTCGGCCCGGAAACGCGCGGGTTGCCTGCCGACATCCTCGATGCGCTGCCCGCGCAGCAAAAAATCCGCATCCCGATGCAGGCGCAAAGCCGCAGCATGAACCTGTCGAATGCCGTATCGGTGGTGGTGTATGAAGCCTGGCGGCAGCTGGGCTATGCCGGTGCGCTGATCAAGGCGTAATCCGCGACGTCGCGCCATACTGGAAGAGTCATCCTTTCCAGGCACGGCATATGGCTTTCGTCGCAGAGATTGTCACCCAGCTTCGCCGGCTCGAACCGGCGCTGAACGAGGCGCTGTTGCGGCTGCAACAGGCGCAAGACAGCGAAGCGCTGCACGACTTGCGCGTCTGTCTGCGCCGCATTCGCAGCCTACTGCGCCCGTTACGCGGCTGCCCCGGCGCAACCCGGCTCGATCGGGCCGCCGCCGAATTGGGCAGGCTCACGACGCCGCTGCGCGATCTCGAGGTGCTGATCGCCGAACTGGCGCGACATCGCCTCGATTGGCAGGCCAACGTGCGCCAGAGCGAATTTCAGGCCCGCTACCGTCAACTGCTCACCCATCCGCAGCTCATCGGCTTTCCCTCGCTTTTGCACGCCTGGCCGCGCCGCTTTCGCCGCAGCGCGCAACGCGTCGCCAAACACCGCCTGAATAAACACCTGCAGCGCCAACAACGGCAATTGCGCCGGGCATTGGCCGATACCGGCTACGATCGCCACCGCCTGCGGCTGCTGATAAAACGCCTGCGTTACGCGGCTGAAGCCTATCCGCAGCGCCTTCCCCTCTCCCCCGCCGCGATGGCGAGCCTGAAAGCGGCGCAGAACGCCCTCGGTGATTGGCACGACCGGGAGGTTTGGTGCCTGCAAGCCGAGCATCAGGCGGATCTCTGGCCCTTGTTGCCCCGGTGGCAAGCTGAGCAACGCCAGGCGCTGGTCAGAGCGGACGCCTTGCTCGCCGCCTTATCACCGGCACTGGCGGCGAAAACCGGCGGCGCATCACGATCCTGAAAAAAGGCCGCAGCAGGGCACGCCCGGCCCCGAAAAAGCCCGATGAGGCGCAGATAATGCGCTATGTTTTGTAAGGGTAATCACCACTCATCATAGGAAACCATATGAAGAAACAACGTTTGAGCGTTGCCATGGCGGTTCTGGCGGCGGGCCTGTTGCTGGCGGGCTGCTCGTCCAAAGTCACCCAAACGAATCAATATTCGGGGTTCCTGCCGGACTACAGCAAGCTGCAGGAAACCAGCTCGCCAAGCGGCCATAAAACGCTGCGTTGGATCGATCCCACCTTTAAAGAGTCGAATTATCGCGGCGTGTATGTCGCTCCCGTGGTTTATTACCCGGCGGCTAAACCCACCGCCCGCGTCAGCCAACAAACGCTGGACAAAATTAGAAACTATACCGACCAAAGCGTGAGAAAAGCGGTGGCCGAGCGCACTACCGTTTTGAATAACCCGACAGGTTCCCGCGTGCTGTTGGCCAAAGTCGCGATTACCGCCGTGTCTGCCGAAGATGAGGATATGAAATTCTATGAAGTGGTGCCGGTAGCGGCCGTGGTGGCCAGCACCATGGCCGCCACTGGCCACCGGACGCAAAACACCACGCTGTTCCTGGAAGCGCAGTTGATCGATCAGGATAGCGGTAAAACGGTGCTGGAAGTGGTGCGCAAGAGTTACGGCAAAACCGTCAACAACGACAGTGCGCCAGTCACGGAACAAGAAGTTAAAGCGGCGATCGATGACATGGTCAACGACATCGTCACGTTCCCGAAACAGGGCTGACCGCCGCCTGAAAAACACAGGGGGAGCCGAAGCTCCCCCTGAATGAACCCGCAACCACGGCTTAGATGCCGTCGCCGTACTCGAAGCCGTGGTTGGTGCCGTTGAAGTATTGGTCCATATCCATCGACGGCGTATCGCTCTCCGGCCGCCCGACGATGCGCGCCGGCACGCCGGCGGCGGTGGTGTGCGGCGGTATCGCCTGCAAGACCACCGAGCCCGCGCCGATCTTCGCGCCCTTGCCCACTTCGATATTGCCGAGAATTTTGGCGCCTGCGCCAATCATCACCCCTTCACGGATTTTCGGGTGACGGTCGCCGCTGGTTTTACCGGTACCGCCCAGGGTGACCGACTGCAGGATAGAAACGTTGTTCTCCACCACCGCCGTTTCACCGATCACGATGCCGGTGGCGTGGTCGAGCATGATGCCGCAACCGATGGTCGCCGCCGGGTGGATGTCTACGCCGAAGGCGACGGAAATTTGATTTTGCAGGTAGATAGCCAGCGCCTGCCGCCCTTGCTGCCACAGCCAGTGGCCGATGCGGTAAGCCTGCAGCGCATGGAACCCCTTCAGGTAAAGCAGCGGCGTGGAGTATTTATCGACCGCCGGGTCGCGCAGGCGCACCGCGAGGATATCGCGCGCCGCCGAAACGATCATCTGGTTGTCAGACTTGTAGGCCTCTTCCACCACCTCACGCACCGCGATGGCGGGCATGATCGGCGTGGCCAGCTTGTTGGCCAGCATATAGCTGAGCGCGCTGCCCAGGTTCTCGTGCTTGAGCAACGTCGCATGGAAAAAGCTGGCCAGCATCGGTTCACAATCAGCCAGTGCTCGCGCTTCTGATTTAATGCTGTTCCAGACCTGTTCCAACTCTTCTGACGACATCACATACCCCTTTACCTTGCCAAACGGGCCGCTTCACACGGTAGCGCGAAGCGGCCCAGGTCATTTGCGGGGTCAGCATTCAGCTGCCCCGACATATCGTTTTATGTCACGCGCTGGGTTTTTCGTCCTTTCGGGCTCGCCCCAGCAGGCTCAGCGCCGCTTCGCGGGCGTCCTTGTGGCAGTAAAGCACCTGATAAATCTGTTCGGTGATCGGCATTTCCACACCGTGCCGCTGCGCCAACGCCAACACCTCTTTGGTATTGCGATAGCCCTCGACCACCTGACCGATACTGTCCTGCGCTTCCTGCACGCCTTTACCCTGCCCCAGCATAATGCCGAAGCGACGGTTGCGCGACTGGTTGTCCGTGCAGGTTAGCACCAGATCCCCCAGCCCCGCCATGCCCATGAACGTCGAAGGATCGGCGCCCAGCGCAGAACCCAGACGGCTCATTTCCGCCAGCCCGCGCGTAATCAACGCGGTACGGGCATTGGCGCCGAAACCGATGCCGTCGGACATGCCGGCGCCGATGGCGATCACATTCTTCACTGCGCCGCCAAGCTGCACACCGATGAAGTCGGGATTGCTGTAGACGCGGAAGCTCTTGCCGCAGTGCAGCAGCTGTTGCAGATCGTCGGCGAACTGCGCATCGGTCGCCGCCAGCGCGATCGCCGTCGGCAGGCCGGCGGCCAGCTCTTTGGCGAACGTCGGCCCGGAGAGCACCGCCAGCGGGATCGCCTCGCCCAACGCCTCACGCGCCACGTCCTGCAGCAAGCGGCCGGTTTCCGCTTCCAACCCTTTGGTGGCCCACACGATGCGGGCATCCGGGCGCAGATGCGGCTTCAGCTGGCGCAGCACGTCGCCGAACACGTGGCTCGGCACCACCACCAGCACGTCGCGGCTGGCGGCCAGCGCACGCGCCAAATCGGCTTCAAGCAGCAGGGTATCGGGGAAGGGAACATCGGGCAGAAACGCCTGATTGCAGCGATCGTGCTGCAACGTTTGAATTTGCGCGGGGTTGTGCCCCCACAGCACCACGGAATGGCCGTTACGCGCCAGCGTAATGGCCAATGCGGTGCCGTACGAGCCGGCACCGATAACAGTCATTGAAGCATTGACGGTGTTCATCAGGCATCCTGATGTGGTGCGGCACCTTCGCCTTCCGCCTGCTGCTGCAGATAGTTCATGAACAGCGCGTCAAAGTTGACCGGTGCCAGATTCAGCTGCGGGAAGGTGCCGCGGGAAACCAGGCTGGTGATGCACTCGCGCGCATACGGGAACAGGATGTTCGGGCAGTATGCACCCAGGCAATGCGCCAGCTGCGTGCCTTCAATGCCTGCTACCGAGAAGATGCCAGCCTGCTGCACTTCGCACAGGAACGCAGTCTCTTCGCCCAGGGTCGCCGTCACGGTTACGCGCAGTACCACTTCATACACTTCGTCAGCCAGCTGGCTGGACGCGGTATCCAGATCAAGTTTAACTTCCGGCTGCCATTCCTGCTGGAAAACCTGCGGCGCGTTCGGCGCTTCGAAGGAGATATCCTTGGTATAGATACGTTGGATCTGGAAAGCCATTTCGGTGCTGTTTTGTTCTGACATGTGAGTAATACCCTTGGTTAAACGTCCTTATTGACACTCGGTGAACCGGCAAGCTGCTTAAAGCAGCGGATCCAGGCCGCCGCGAGCATCGAGTTCATATAAATCATCGCAGCCGCCGATATGCCGGCCGTCGATGAAAATCTGCGGCACGGTGGTGCGCCCGCTGCGCTCGATCATCACTTCGCGCTTGGCGCTATCGCCGTCGATGGCGATCTCGTTAAACGCCGCGCCCTTGCTGTTCAACAGCGCCTTGGCGCGATGGCAGAACGGGCAGGTCGCTTTGGTGTAGATATCAATGTTAGCCATGGATTGCCACCTCAAATAGGTTAAACGGTTACTTACCGCGCACCAGCGGCAGGTTTTCTCCGCTCCAGCCGGCAATGCCGTCTTTCAGCATAGTCACCTTTTCAAAACCGGCCTTGCTCAGGTTCTCCGCCGGCTCGCGGGAGGCGGTGCCGTTGGCGCACACGACGATGATCGGCTGCGCTTTGTGTTTTTCCAGCTCGCCCAGGCTGCCGTTTTTGATTTCGCTGGCGGTCAGGTTGATGGCGTTGGCCAGGTGACCACGGCGGAAATCGTCGCGGCTGCGGGTGTCGACCACCACGGCTTCTTCTTTGTTGATCAGGCGAATGGCTTCACCGCGGGCGATCTCTTTGACCTTGGAGAAACGGCTTTTGAAGGTCATGACGATCACGGCGACCAGCAGAGCGATCCAAGCCAGGCTCAGAATAGGGTGTCTGCTTACGAATGGCATAATTTCTTGCAGCATGGGGTGTAACAACTCCCGTCAGTTAAGGGATAAATAAGTCAAGGTTCCAGAGTATACCTGCCGAGTGCGGCAAATACAGCCAATAAGCAAGCGCGATTGTAGAAACTGCGGGCTGCGCTGAGAAATTCCCGAGGTCAGAGCATAAAAGCCCGCGCGATTCGCCGCAACCTTGATCTCTTTGGGCTATTTATCGCCGGCGGCGGTGTAAAATCAGCCGGTTTTTCGAGGGCGAATAGCCATGCTTGCGGCGGGCGCATGGCTATTCGCAGCTTAAAAAGTTCATAAGAGGTCAATGCAATGTCGAACAACAAAAAACCGATGGTCCTGGTGATCCTGGACGGTTACGGCCACCGTGAAGAGCGACAGGACAACGCGATCCTGAACGCCGGCACCCCGGTGATGGATCGTCTGTGGCGGGAGCAGCCGCATACGCTGATCGCCGCCTCCGGGCTGGATGTCGGCCTGCCCGATGGGCAAATGGGCAACTCCGAAGTCGGCCACGTCAATCTGGGCGCCGGGCGCATCGTGTACCAGGATCTGACCCGGCTGGACAAAGCGATCGCCGACGGCGACTTCTTCACCAACCCGGTGCTGACCGCCGCCGTCGATAAGGCCGTAGCGGCCGGCAAGGCGGTGCATATCATGGGTCTGCTGTCGCCGGGCGGCGTGCACAGCCATGACGAGCACATCCTGGCCATGATCAAGCTGGCCACCCAACGCGGCGCCAAAGCCATTTATCTGCATGCCTTCCTTGATGGGCGCGACACGCCGCCGCGCAGCGCCGAAGCCCCGCTGCAACGCTGCCGCGACGCCTTCGCCGCATTGGGCGTCGGGCGCATCGCCTCGCTGATCGGCCGCTACTACGCGA
Source organism: Serratia sp. PGPR-27 (assembly GCF_022678525.1). NCBI lineage: Bacteria > Pseudomonadati > Pseudomonadota > Gammaproteobacteria > Enterobacterales > Yersiniaceae > Serratia > Serratia sp. PGPR-27. Next base: position 55,517 of record NZ_JALBYS010000011.1, read on the forward strand.
TGGACCGCGACAACCGCTGGGATCGCGTGCAGCTGGCCTATGACCTGCTGACCGCAGCCAAAGGCGATTCCGTGGCCGAGGATGCGATCGCCGGCCTGCAGGCTGCTTATCAGCGCGGTGAAAACGACGAGTTCGTCAGACCGACCGTGATCCGCGCCGCCGGTGAGGCCGATGCCGCAATGCAGGACGGCGACGCGTTGATCTTCATGAACTTCCGCGCCGACCGCGCGCGCCAGATCACCCGCGCTTTCGTGAACGCCGACTTCGACGGTTTCCCGCGCGCCAAGCAGGTGCAGTTCGGCGATTTCGTGATGCTGACCGAATACGCCGCCGACATCGCGACCGCCTGCGCCTATCCGCCGGCGCCGCTGGCCAACACCTTCGGCGAATGGTTGATGAAGCACGACAAAACCCAGTTGCGCATCTCGGAAACCGAAAAATACGCCCACGTCACCTTCTTCTATAACGGCGGCGTGGAAGCGCCGTTCAAGGGCGAAGACCGCGTGCTGGTCAACTCGCCACAGGTCGCCACCTATGATCTGCAGCCGGAGATGAGCGCCGCCGAGCTGACCGACAAGCTGCTGAGCGCCATCCGCAGCGGCAAATACGACGCCATCATCTGCAACTACCCGAACGGCGACATGGTGGGGCATACCGGCGTGTATGAAGCAGCGGTCAAAGCGGTGGAAACGCTGGACGCCTGCATCGCTCAGGTGGTTGACGCGGTGCGCGACGTCGACGGCCAACTGCTGATCACCGCCGATCACGGCAACGCCGAGCAGATGCGCGATCCGGCCACCGGCCAGGCGCACACCGCCCACACCAGCCTGCCGGTGCCGCTGATTTACGTCGGCAAACCGGCGCGCGCGGTCGAAGGCGGCAAGCTTTCGGACATCGCGCCAACCCTGTTAACGCTGATGGGAATGGAAATCCCGCAAGAGATGACTGGTAAGCCGCTGTTCATCGTGGAATAATCCTTCTCCATGAGGGAGAAGGCGTTTTTTGCACTATCAAGGGTAACCCGAAGCGCAAACGCAGGCAGCCGGCCGCTGCCTGAACGCACCGCGCCAAGGACGTTCACCGCCATGTGCGCCAGCGTATTTTGCGCTGGCGTCTTGCTGTTGCCGCTCGCCGGCCAGGCGGCGGAAGACAATAAATCCCAGCTGAAAGACATCCAGCAGAGCATCGCCGAGAAAGAAAAAGCGGTGAAGCAGCAGCAACAGCAGCGCAGCTCGCTGCAGGATCAGCTGCGTCAACAGGAAAAAACCATCGCCCAGGCCAGCCGCCAGTTGCGCGACACCCAGGGCACGCTCACCCAGTTGGGCAAGGACATTTCCGGCCTGAACGCCTCGATAGCCAAACTGCAAAAACAGCAATCGACCCAGCAAAACCTCCTCGCCAAACAGCTCGACGCCGCCTTCCGGCAAGGGCAGCACAGCGCCGTGCAGCTGATCCTCAGCGGTGAAGAAAGCCAGCGCAGCGAACGTATTCTGGCCTATTTCGGTTATCTGAACGAAGCGCGCCAGAAAACCATCGAAGAGCTGAAACAGACCCGCGCCGAGCTGGCGAAGCAAAAAACCACGCTGGTGGCCAAACAGGGCCAGCAAAAATCCTTACTGAGCGAACAACAGACGCAGCAGCAGAAGCTGGAGCAGGCGCGCGGCGCCCGCAAGAAAACGCTGACCGCGCTGGAAGCCTCGCTGGAAAAAGACCAACAACGCCTGGTGGAACTGCGCCAAAACGAAGCCCGCATGCGCGACAAGATCGCCCGAGCGGAGCGCGAAGCCCGTGCGCGCGCCGAACGCGAAGCGCGTGAAGCGGCCAAGGTGCGCGAACAGGTGCGCATCAAGGAACAGCAGGCGAAGAAAACCGGCACCACCTACAAACCTAGCGAAGCCGATCGCTCGCTGATGGCGCGAACCGGCGGCCTCGGTCGTCCGGCCGGCCAGCTGATGTGGCCGGTGCGCGGCCGCACGCTGCACGGCTTTGGCGAGCAGCAGCAGGGCGAGCTACGCTGGAAAGGCATGGTGATCGAAGCCCGCGAAGGCAGCGAAGTGAAAGCCGTCGCCGATGGCCGCGTGCTGCTGGCCGACTGGCTGCAAGGCTATGGCCTGATGGTGGTGGTCGAACACGGTAAAGGCGACATGAGCGTGTACGGCTACAACCAAAGCGCGTTGGTCAACGTCGGGGCGCAGGTGCGCGCTGGCCAGCCGATCGCTCTGGTCGGCACCAGCGGCGGCCAGGGAACGCCGTCGCTCTATTTCGAAATCCGTCGTCAGGGACAGGCGGTTAACCCACTGCCGTGGTTGGGAAGATAGATTTGCGTTATGTCAAAACCCGTACAGCTTTGTTAATCGGCTGTCTGCTGCAGGTTTACGCTGCGCAGGCAGGAAAACTCTCCATCGTCATCGATGACGTGGGCTACCGCCCTCACGAAGAAAACGCGGTGCTGCAAATGCCGACGGCGATCTCGGTCGCAGTCTTGCCCAACGCGCCGCATGCCCGCCTGATGGCCACCCGCGCCCACAGCCAGGGCCGCGAAGTCTTGATCCACATGCCGATGGCGCCGCTCAGCAAGCAGCCGCTGGAACGCGATACCCTGCAGCCTTCCATGAGCAGCGACGAGATCCAGCGCATCATCCGCAACGCGGTGAACAACGTGCCCTACGCGGTCGGCATGAACAACCACATGGGCAGCGCCATGACCTCCAGCCTGCCGGGCATGCAGAAAGTGATGCAGGCGCTCGAAAGCTATCGTCTGTATTTCCTCGACAGCATGACCATCGGCAGCAGCCAGGCGACCCGCGCCGCGGCCGGCACCGGCGTGAAAGTGATCAAACGCAGGGTGTTCCTCGACGATACCGCGAACGAAGCCGATATCCGCCGCCAGTTCAACCGCGCGGTCGAATTGGCGCGGCGCAACGGTTCCGCCATCGCCATCGGCCACCCGCGCCCGGCGACGGTGAAAGTGCTGCAGCAGATGCTGCCGTCGCTGCCCGCCGATATCGTGCTGGTCAAACCGAGCGCGCTGCTGAACGAACCGCAGGGCAACGGCGGTGGCAGCTACGTTCCGCCGCCGGTCAAACCGCAAAAACCGCAGCCGAAGAACCCGTTCAGCGGCGGCATCAAGCAGTGCAAGGTCAAACCGCCGAAGGAAAAAGCCAACGCCGGCACCGCGCTGGGCGTTATCGCCGACAGCATTGCCACCTCGCCGCCGGTGACCTTCATCAAGCGTCATTGGCAGCACTGGACACAAACCAAACCGCAAGCATAAAAAAAGGGCCGGAATTCCGGCCCTTTTCACGCCTGCCGAGATCAATCCCAGCTCAGCACCACTTTGCCCGACTTGCCGGAGCGCATGGCGTCGAAGCCCTGCTGGAACTCGTCGATCGAGAAACGGTGGGTGATGATCGGGGTCAAATCCAGGCCGGACTGGATCAGCGCCGCCATCTTGTACCAGGTCTCGAACATTTCACGGCCGTAAATCCCTTTGATAAACAGCCCTTTGAAGATGACCTGATTCCAGTCGATCGACATATCCGAAGGCGGAATGCCCAGCATGGCGATGCGCCCGCCGTGGTTCATCGCATTGAGCAGCGTGCGGAACGCCGGCGGCGCGCCGGACATTTCCAGGCCGACGTCGAACCCTTCGGTCATGCCCAGTTCGGCCATCACGTCGCTGAGGTTTTCCTTGCTGACGTTCACCGCACGGGTCACGCCCATCTTGCGCGCCAGTTCCAGGCGGTATTCGTTAACGTCGGTGATCACCACATGGCGGGCGCCGACGTGTTTGCACACCGCCGCCGCCATGATGCCGATCGGGCCGGCGCCGGACACCAGCACGTCTTCCCCAACCAGATCGAACGACAGCGCGGTATGCACCGCGTTACCGAACGGATCAAAGATCGAAGCCAGTTCGTCGGAGATGTTATCCGGGATCTTGAAGGCGTTGAACGCCGGGATCACCAGGTATTCCGCGAAGCTGCCCGGGCGGTTCACGCCCACGCCGACGGTGTTGCGGCACAGGTGCGTGCGGCCGCCGCGGCAGTTGCGGCAGTGGCCGCAGGTGATATGGCCTTCGCCGGACACGCGATCGCCGATGTTGAAGCCTTTGACTTCCTGACCGATCGCCACCACTTCGCCCACGTATTCATGGCCGACCACCATCGGAACCGGAATGGTCTTTTGCGACCACTCGTCCCAGTTGTAGATATGCACATCGGTGCCGCAGATCGCGGTTTTGCGGATTTTGATCATGATGTCGTTGTGGCCCAGCTCCGGCTGAGGCACGTCGGTCATCCAAATCCCTTCTTCCGCTTTCAGTTTTGACAGTGCTTTCATGGTTTTACCTTATGCAATAACGCCAAGATCCTTACCGATACGTGTAAACGCCGCCACTGCGCGTTCGATTTGCTCCGGGGTGTGGTCGGCGGACATCTGGGTGCGGATGCGCGCCTGGCCTTTCGGCACCACCGGATAGAAGAAACCGGTCACATAGATGCCTTCCTTGAGCAACGCATTGGCGAATTCCTGCGCCAACTTCGCCTCACCCAGCATCACCGGGATGATGGCGTGATCGGCGCCGGCCAACGTGAAGCCGGCGGCGGTCATTTTTTCGCGGAACAGACGCGCATTGGCCCACAGGCGATCGCGCAGGGCATCGCCCTCTTCCAGCAGTTCCAGCACTTTGATCGACGCGGCGACGATCGCCGGCGCCAGCGAGTTGGAGAACAGGTACGGGCGCGAACGCTGGCGCAGCCACTCCACCACTTCTTTCTTGGCGGCGGTGTAGCCGCCGGACGCGCCGCCCAGCGCTTTGCCTAACGTACCGGTGATGATATCGACGCGGCCCATCACTTCGCAGTATTCATGGGTGCCGCGCCCGTTGGCGCCGACAAAGCCCACCGCGTGAGAGTCATCCACCATCACCAGCGCCTGGTATTCGTCCGCCAGATCGCAAACCCCTTTCAGGTTGGCGATCACGCCGTCCATAGAGAAGACGCCGTCGGTGGCGATCAGGATGTGACGCGCGCCGTCGGCTTTGGCCTGCTTCAGCTGCGCGGCCAGCTCGGTCATGTCGTTATTGGCATAGCGATAGCGCTTGGCCTTGCACAGGCGCACGCCGTCGATGATCGACGCGTGGTTCAGCGCATCGGAGATAATGGCGTCTTCCGGGCCGAGCAGGGTTTCGAACAGCCCGCCGTTGGCGTCGAAGCAAGAGGAGTACAGGATCGCGTCTTCCATGCCCAAAAAGGCCGCCAGTTTCTGTTCCAGCTGCTTGTGGCTGTCCTGGGTGCCGCAGATGAAGCGCACCGACGCCATGCCGAAACCGTGGCTGTCCATGCCCGACTTGGCGGCGGCGATCAGCGCCGGGTGGTTGGCCAGGCCCAGGTAGTTATTGGCGCAGAAGTTGATCACATGGCTGCCGTCGGCGACGGCGATATCCGCCTGTTGCGCGGAGGTGATGATGCGTTCTTCCTTGAACAGCCCTTCACTGCGCGTGGCGGCAAGCTGTTGTTCCAACTGCTGATAAAAAGACGCTGACATTCGGTTATCTCCAGGATTGGGCTATTTGCGGCATATTTTACTGATTTGTAACCAAACTGACGAGAATGCGCGGGAGAGAATATTAAAATTGCAGCAGATATCACGGCAAACGGCGGACTTCAATGGCAATGCGGGATATTCGGAGCCCTTCCGCTGTTTGCCGCGGCATGAAATGCTATTATAACCGCCATTGAGCGTGGGGCATTGTGCCCCGCCAGGCAGCTTAGCAGGGGTAACCCAATGATTATCGTCACAGGCGGCGCCGGCATGATCGGCAGCAACATCATTAAGGCACTGAACGACAAGGGATATCGCGATATCCTGGTGGTGGATAACCTGAAAGACGGCACCAAGTTCGTCAACCTGGTCGATCTGGACATCGCCGACTATATCGATAAAGAAGACTTTATCGCCAGCATCGTGGCCGGCGACGATCTGGGCGATATCGAAGCGGTGTTCCACGAAGGCGCCTGCTCCGCGACCACCGAGTGGGACGGCAAGTACATGATGGACAATAACTATCAGTACTCCAAAGACCTGCTGCACTACTGCCTGGATCGCGAAATCCCGTTCTTGTATGCCTCCTCCGCCGCCACTTACGGCGGCCGCGAAGAGTTCATCGAAGAGCGTGAGTATGAAGCGCCGCTCAACGTTTACGGCTACTCCAAATTCCTGTTCGATCAGTACGTGCGCGAGATCCTGCCGGAAGCGGACTCGCAGATCTGCGGCTTCCGCTACTTCAACGTTTATGGCCCGCGCGAAGGCCACAAAGGCAGCATGGCCAGCGTCGCCTTCCACCTGAATACCCAGATCAACCGCGGCGAAAACCCGAAACTGTTCGCCGGCAGCGAAAACTTCAAGCGTGACTTCATCTACGTCGGCGACGTGGCGGCGGTTAACCTGTGGTTCTGGGAAACCGGCAAATCCGGCATCTTCAACTGCGGCACCGGCCGAGCGGAAACCTTCCAGGCGGTAGCCGACGCGGTGGTGGACTTCCACCAGAAAGGCGCTGTGGAATACATCGAGTTCCCGGAGAAGCTGAAAGGCCGCTATCAGGCGTACACCCAGGCCGATCTGACCAAGCTGCGCGCGGCCGGCTACGACGCACCGTTCAAAACGGTCGCCGAAGGCGTGAAAGAGTACATGGCCTGGTTGAACCGCACCGCATAAGCTGAAGGAATTAACGCTGGGTATGAAAATACTGGTTATCGGCCCTTCTTGGGTTGGCGACATGATGATGTCGCAAAGTCTCTATCGCACCCTGAAGGCCGAATACCCGTCGGCGGAGATCGATGTGATGGCGCCGGCCTGGTGTCGCCCGTTGCTGGCGCGCATGCCGGAAGTCAATCAGGCGCTGGCGATGCCGCTGGGCCACGGCGCGCTGGGGCTCGGCGAGCGCCGCCGCCTGGGACGCGCTCTGCGCGCCAACCGTTACGATCGCGCTTATGTTCTGCCCAACTCGTTCAAATCCGCGCTGGTGCCTTTCTTCGCCGATATCCCGCAGCGCACCGGCTGGCGGGGCGAAATGCGCTACGGCCTGCTGAACGACGTCCGCGTGCTCGACAAGGCCGCCTTCCCGCTGATGGTGCAGCGCTATGTGGCGCTGGCCTATGACAAAGGCCGCGTTCAGCGCGCCGACGATCTGCCGCAGCCGCTGCTGTGGCCGCGGCTGCAGGTGAGCGACGAAGAGATCGCCGACACCACCGCGGCCTTTAACCTGACCGACAGCCGCCCGATCGTCGGCTTCTGCCCAGGCGCGGAGTTCGGCCCCGCCAAGCGCTGGCCGCACTATCACTACGCGGCGCTGGCTCAACGGCTGATCGAGAGCGGCTATCAAATCGCGCTGTTCGGTTCGGCGAAAGACCATGAGGCCGGCGAACAGATCCGCGCCGCATTGCAGGAAGACGCGCGCGATTTCTGCCTTAATCTGGCCGGGAAAACCCAGCTGGAGCAAGCAGTTATCCTGATCGCAGCCTGCCGGGCGGTGGTCAGCAACGACTCCGGTTTAATGCACGTTGCCGCAGCGTTGAACAAACCGCTGATAGCCTTGTACGGGCCAAGCAGCCCCGACTTCACACCGCCGCTTTCCGACAAGGCGCGGGTCATTCGCCTGATCAGCGGCTACCACAAGGTGCGTAAGGGCGATGCCGAGCAGGGATACCACCAAAGTTTGATCGATATTCAGCCGCAGCAAGTGTTGGATGCGCTGACGCCGTTACTTGTCGCCAGCGAGGAATAGTCATGCAGGTGTTAATTGTAAAAACCTCCTCGATGGGGGACGTGCTGCATACGCTGCCCGCCCTGACCGACGCGCTGCAGGCCATTCCCGATATCCGCTTCGACTGGGTGGTGGAAGAAGGCTTCAGCCAAATCCCCACCTGGCACCCGGCGGTAGATCGCGTGATCCCGGTGGCCATTCGCCGCTGGCGAAAAAACTGGTTCGGCAACGATACTCGGCAACAGCGCTGCGACTTCAAGCGCGCGCTGCAAGAACGCCGTTACGACGTGGTGATCGACGCGCAGGGCCTGATCAAAAGCGCCGCGCTGATCACGCGCATCGCTAAAGGCAACAAACATGGCCCGGACTGCAAGAGCGCGCGCGAGCCGTTCGCCAGCTGGTTCTACAATGTGCGCCATGAGGTAGACAAACAGCAGCACGCGGTGGAACGCACGCGCGAACTGTTCGCCAAAAGCCTCGGCTACGATAAACCGGGCAGCTACGGCGATTACGCCATCGCCGCACGCTTTCTCAGCCGCCCGCCGGCCGATGCCGGGCAGTATTTGGTGTTTCTGCACGCGACGACCCGTGACGATAAGCATTGGCCGGAGCAAAACTGGCGTGAGCTGATCGCGCTGGCGGCGGACAGCGGGCTGAAGATCAAACTGCCGTGGGGCGCAGAGCATGAACATCAGCGCGCGCTGCGCTTGGCGGAAGGTTTTCCACATGTCGAGGTGCTGCCGAAACTCAGCCTGCAGCAGGTGGCCGAGGTGCTGGCCGGCGCCAGGGGTGTGATCTCGGTCGACACCGGGCTCAGCCATTTGACCGCCGCGCTCGACAAACCGAACATCACGCTGTTCGGGCCGACCGATCCCGGCCTGATCGGCGGTTACGGGCAAAATCAGCACTCGCTGATTTCGCCGGAAAAAAGCATGGCGACAATCGACGCCGATACGGCATGGCAGGCGCTGCAAAAGGTTATAGCATGAAAAAACTGCACATTATCAACCTGGGTAAAATGGGCGGCGTCGAGCGCCTGTTCCTGCAGTACATCAACGATACCACCGACGGCAGCAACCAGGTCCTGTGCATCAGCGGCGACATTGGCGAAGAGATCCGCCGCCAGTTGCCGGCGCATCAGCCCGTCACCTTCGCCAACCGCCTGATCAATGCGTTGCCGTTGCGTTGCCCGCAGTTCCTGCGCAAATTTTTGCTGAAATGGAAAATTGAACGGGCGAACGCCGACGTGGTGATCGTCTGGGACCTGGTGCCGGGGCTGGCGGCCAAACCCAAGCGCGGCAAGCTGGTTTACTACGATCACGGCTGCTCCTGGCGTTACCCCAAGAATAAAAAGACGCTGCGTTTCTTCGCCATGCTGGACGGCGTGATTTCCGCCTCACACGCGTCGAAGCGGGTGATGGAGCTGCGCTTTAATCTGCCTTGCCCAAATCACGTGGTGATCAACCGCATCAAGACGCCGGCGGGGATCGACGCTGCGCCGAAAACGCTGTCGCAGCCGGTCAGGATCGGCACTGCCTCACGCCTGGTCAGCCTGAAAGGCATCAGCGTTTCATTATTGATGATGCAGGAACTGCTGCGGCGCGGGCATGACGTCACGCTGGAAGTGGCCGGCAAAGGGCCGGATCGCGAGGCGTTCGAGGCGCTGGCGGCACGGCTTCAGCTCGGCGATCGCGTCACCTTCAGCGGTTATCAGGATGACGTCGCCGGCTTCTTCAATCGCACGCACATCTACATGAGCACGCCGATCACCGAGCCGTTCGGCTTGTCCTGCATGGAATCGCTCTATTTCGGCGTGCCGGTCATCTTCCCGCAGGTCGACGGCCAGCCGGAAGCGGTCAGGGACGGGGTCTGCGGCCTTGGCCTGACGCCGTCGGTCACCATCGAACAACACCGGCAGCTCACCGATATCGAGGTCGACTTCCCGCATGAGGTCTACGATCCGCAGACCGACAGCCTGGTGGCGCCCAAGCTGCTGTCGCATATCGACTGTGCGGATGCCGTTGAGAAATTGCTGGAGCGAGAAACCTACCAGACTCTGAGCCGAAATGCGCAGCGCTATCCTGCGGAGCATTTCAACTATGCTCAGTTCAAAGTTGAGTTCGACGACACGCTGCGCTCCTTCATCGCTTAATTAAAACGTGAGCCGGAAAACACGCCCAATGTTAAAACACAGAACACCGCACCCTGCCTTCAGCTATTTAATCTATCTGGGGTGCGCCATCGCTTTTTGCACCATTCCTTTCGGTTCCGCGACCGGACGCAATCTGTTTTATGTTTCCAGCTACATCGCCTTTATCGCCGTTTGCCTGTATCCGCGCTATTACCTCAGCAACGTTAAAAATCTGCTGTTGCCGGCGCTGATGTTCAGCGTCGGCATGGGGACCATCCTCTGGATGCACCACTTCAAACAGCCGGGTGAATACATCAACATTTACCGCTCTTATATGTCGACCGGTAAACTCCAACTGGCAACCGCCTTCATCCTGCTGATTGCGCTTAATGAGCGGTTGTGCGTGCAGCGCCTGCTCGTTGTCGTGGCCCTCATTACCGGTCTGGCGGTCAACGGTTATTCACTCTATCAGGGGCTGCGGCTGGATATTCCGCGCGTGGAGCTCAACTTCGATCGCGCCACGGTCGTTGCCTACCTGATGACCGCCATCGATCTGGTGATGATGCAAGCCATCCTGATGCTGCGCACCCGCTACCGTCTGGTGTTGTACATTGCGGCGTTCCTGCTGTCCTTCTCTGCGCTGGTGCTCACCGGCACGCGCGCGGCCATGTTGGTTTACCCGGTGGCGGTTTGTCTGTCGCTGCTGGCGACCAAGCATCTGGTATCCAGAAAACACAAGTTTTTGCTGGTCTCCTCGGTGCCATTATTGCTGCTCATCTGCGGATTCGTCTTTAAAGCGCAGATTGAACAACGCATTGCCGACTTCAAAACCAACATGCAACTGATCGATAAACCTGAGATAGATAACTCGATCATTTCCCGGCTGTCGATGCAAACGCTGGCATGGCGTACCGGTTCACAAGCCCCTTGGGGCCAATCCGCCGAACAACGCGGTGAAGAGATCCGCGCCATCGTCGCGCAGCAGCCACATCTGTACGGCGTCATGCCCTACATCAACGTCCACCTGCACAACGAACTGCTGGAAACCTACTCGCTCAAGGGCGTCTGGGGGACGTTGCTGTTGCTGGCGCTGTATATCGGCCTGTTCTGCTCTTCATTCCGGCCGCAGCGCAACGCGCTGTTGCTGAGCGTCAGCGCCAGCCTGTTCGTTTACGGCCTGAGCGACGTCATCTTCTTCAGCACGGAAGGCACCGTCATGTTCTGCCTGGCGCTGATCGCCGCCGTGCTCTCCGTGGCGAAACAGCCTTCCGCTCAGGAGCAAACCGCGTGAAGACACAGCCACCGCTGCTCAGCGTTATCGTGCCGTTTTACAATAACGAAGCGTTCGTCATCGCTGCGCTGGATTCGTTATTTGTACAGATTAGCGACGATATCGAAGTGGTGATCATCGACGATGGCTCTACCGATGCGTCAGGGGCGCTGGTCAGCCACTATCTGGCGCAGCGGCGGCACCCGCGCGCGGTCCTTACTTCGCAGGCCAACGGCGGCATTGCGCACGCCCGCAACGTCGGCCTACAGCAGGCCACCGGGCGCTATATCACCTTTCTCGACGGAGACGATCTGCTGAGCGACGACTATCTGGCGATCCTGCGCCCCCTGCTGATCGCCGGTGAATATGACCTGATCGATTTTAATTATCAGAAGTTCACCGGGCATCCGCCGACAGCGGATAAACGCGCAATGCAGCCCGTAGCCTACGACTTTTCACAGTTGGGGCTCGGCTGCCTGCAACCGCTGTTTGCACGTTCGATGTGGCATCTCTGGAGCCGGGTATATAAACGCACGCTGCTGGAAGGGGAGGCGTTCGAAGACGGCAGGCGCTACGAAGACGTGATTTTCACGCCTTTTCAGTATTTCAAAACTCGCCGCATCGCCCATCTTGACTGCGAACTCTACTTCTATCGGGACAACAGCCAGGGCATCACCCGCAATATCAAACCCAAAGATATTGAAGATCTGCTGTTCGCCATGGAGAAGATGCTGCGTTTTGTGGCGCAGCATCCCGGGGATGAGCCGCTGCGCCGGTTAGCCGCCCTGATGCTGGCCAACTGCTTTTCCGAGGTGAAAAGCATGTCGAAGGCGGTATACGGCTATTACCATTACGCACCGGCAACGCTGCATATCCTGCGCCGCGCCGCCGCTGTCTGCCGCAACAGCGACGTGCCGGGCAAAAAAGTCCGCCAGATGCGCTATGCGCGAGTAGATACCTTTCTTTCGAAGCTGCGCGGGCGCAGGCCGCACTAATCGCATCGGCCGGGCGGCCGATGCGTCGTCTCGCCTTTAGCGCGCTAAAGGCACGTGCGCGACCAGCTCGTCATAAATCCGCTGCGGCTGGATAACCCCCATCGGGCTTTCCGCCTCCAGCGGCATTGTATAACCGGTACGAGACACCTGAATGATGCGATGCAGTTCAGGATCCTGAATCGGCCCGGTGGAGCGTGAGTCGGCGGTCACGAACAGACTGATGGTTTTCACCTTCAATGCCACTGCCAGATGCAGCGGCCCGGTATCGCCGGTAACCAGAACATGGAAACTGTCGAGCAACGTCAGCAAACCTTGCAGCCCCGTTTTACCGATCTGGTTATCCACGCAGGCCTGCGTTTGCGGGCCGATCAGACTCAAAAACTGTTTGGCCTTGCCGTCGTCAAACGGTGCGCCAATCAGCACGATGCGTACATTTGGGTGCTTCGCCACCAGCTCATCGGCCAGCCGCGCATAGTGCGCAACCGGCCAGCAACGCGACTCCGTTGACGCCCCCAGCTGAAAACCGATGGTGGGATGCTCGCTGCTTTTGACGCCGCGCTGATAATCCACGGGAATTTCCATAGTCGGATCGTCGCTGCGGCAGCCCAAAATGGAAATCAGCTCCAGCTTGCGGCGCACGAAGTGGCCGTAATAATGGAAGATATAGTTGGTTAACCAAGGTTCCAGCCCGCAAATACCCGAGCTGTAGTTATCCCTGATGATGTACTTTGCCCCCGCCATGACGGCGCTGATGATGTCATAAGGCAGGTGAGAGTGCAGGATCAGCGCCAAATCCGGCTGATGTTCGCGCAGCGATTTCAGCAACGGGCGCATCGTCTTGATCTTGCTGTCCCAATACACCACGCGATCGTAATAGCGGCCGTTTTCCACCAGCTCGCGGTTTTTCTTGTGCACCACCAGCGTGATGTGCGCGTTGGGGTAGCGTTCCCGCATCGCCCGCAGTGCCGGCGTGTTGAACATGAAATCGCCCAACGCCGTGGTGGAATAGATGACGATATTGTCAAACTGCTGGGCGCCGTCGAACGTCGCCTTGTCCTGAAAACGGCCGTACTTCGCCGTATAGCGCCGCAAGAACCAGTCGGCAACCTTGATTTTCCATTTCTTCGACATGTGCGTGCTTAATTCGCTTTAAGTTGATAATACTCGGCCAGCGTCATGCCCACCGTGCGCTGCTGCAGCCAGTCAAACAGCTGCTCCAGATCGCGGTACAGCCCTTCGATATCCTGCTCGGTTTTGAACGTCGGGCTGCCGCCCGGCATAAACTCGGAGGAGTGCAGCATAAACTCGACGTAGTCATGCCCCTGCGCCAACGACGTCTCGGCCACGCTTATCATCTTGGCCACGTTGCCGCCACTCGGCCGCAGCCAGTTGACGGACGGCGAACGCCGCTTGCCGCGCAGCCGGTCATAGCCCTGCTTGAAGGCATTCATCAGCGCCGAGTGCTTGTACTGGATACTCATCGGCACTTCCAGCAACGACGAAGCGCCCGGTTTGGCGATGTTCTGCGGATCGATGAAATAGGACTGCGACGGGAACCGGCTGTAATCTGTGCCGCCGTTGCCCTGTGGATTGCCCGGCGAAAACTGCCAGTTGACCCGCGGCGTCACCGAACAATCCACCTGATAGCCGTATTCCAGCAGCAGCGAGGCATAATATTCGTTGAACGCCCAACGGCCGGCGCGATGGCTGAGCATTTTGGTCTGGAAGGCATCTTCCAGCAGCTTGGTCATGTGATCGACCTTGGCGCGGATCTGATCGGCGGGATACTCGATCAAATAAGGCTTGTGGCGCCAGTCGTCGTCGGTGAGCGGCGTCAGCGGCGGGCTGTTCCAGGCATGCAGGTGCATGCCCACTTCACCCGTGCCGCGAGCGATCACGTCGCGCGCGAACTCGACATAAGCCGGGTCCACCGCCATTTCATAGTTGGTGAGATAAACCGGTTTGAAGGCGTATTTTTCGCACAATGCCTGAAAGCGCGGCAAGAAACGCGTGTTTTCGGTCGCGATGCGATCGTGGTTTTGCCACAGATTATCGCCTTCGGTATCAATGGTGATGAGAAACGCCGGTTTAGTCATGAATATCGAGCCTGATATCAACAGAATGCACTATGTTACGCAGGCCGTTTCGCCAGGGCAAACGACTTTGCTGCCTGGTTTGGACAACGTTGAAGCGTATTCGTCCCCGGCTCGGCGATTTTTTTACGGCCAGGCAAGAAAACCTTGCAACAGTAGCCACATGCGATCGTGTCATTTAGAATCAAAGATTGGTTTCCCAGAAAGCGACTCATGATGAACGACGCGCCAGCCCCAACTTCCGCCCCATCCGTACAGCGTATTCTGATCATAAAACTGCGCCATCACGGCGATATGCTGCTGGTCACGCCGGTCATCAGCAGCCTGCGGCAAAACTACCCGCAGGCGCAGATCGATGTCCTGCTGTATCAGGAAACGCAGGAGATGCTGGCCAGTAATCCGGAACTATCGACGCTGTTCGCCATCGACCGTCAATGGAAAAAACAGGGCGCCCGCGCGCACCTGGGGCACGAACTGGCGCTGCTGCGTCGCCTGAAGGCGCAACGCTACGATCTGGTGGTCAACCTGGCCGATCAGTGGCGCAGCGCCATCCTCACGCGCCTGACCGGTGCGCGTATCCGTCTGGGCTTCGATTTCCCCAAACGCCGCGGCTTGCTGTGGCGCCATTGCCACACCCAGCTGGTGCCGGTAGACAATCACGCCCACCTGCATACCGTCGAACAGAATCTTTCGCTGCTGGCGCCGCTGAACCTGCCCGCGCTCAATGAGCATGTGACCATGAGTTACGATCCGCAGGATTGGCAGACCTGTGAGCAACGGTTGCAGAAACAGGGCGTCGCCGGCAGTTATATTGTGGTGCAGCCCACCTCGCGCTGGTTCTTCAAATGCTGGAGCGAAGAGAAAATGGCCGCCACCCTCACCGCCTTGCAGGCCGACGGCCACCAGCTGGTGATCACCTCCGGCCCCGACGCCAGAGAACAAGCCATGGTAGAACGCATTTTGGCGCTCTGCCCGCCACAGGGCGTGATCTCGTTGGCCGGCCAGCTGACGCTGCGCCAACTGGCCGCCCTGATCGACCACGCCAAGCTGTTTATCGGCGTGGATTCGGTGCCGATGCACATGGCCGCCGCGCTGCAAACGCCGTGCGTGGCGCTGTTCGGCCCTTCCAAGCTGACTTTCTGGCGGCCGTGGCAAGCTACCGGCGCCGTGATCTGGGCCGGCGACTTCGGCGAACTGCCCGATCCGGACGCCATCGATACCGGCACCGACGAACGGTATCTCGACCTTATTCCTACAGACGCGGTGATTGCAGCCGCGCGGAGCACGCTGGCATGAAAGCATTTCGTTTGGCGATCGTTCGCCAAAAATATCGCCCGGACGGCGGAGCCGAACGTTTCGTTTCCCGCGCCCTGGAAGCGCTGGAGCAACAGGATCTCGATCTGAACGTCATCACTCGCGAATGGCAGGGCGACGCCAATCCCAACTGGCATATCCACCTGTGTAACCCGTTAAAGCTCGGCCGCATCAGCCGCGAGCGAGGCTTCGCCGTGGCAGCCAGGGCGCTGTGGCAGAAAGAGCGCTTCGATCTGGTGCAAAGCCACGAGCGCATTCCCGGCTGCGACATCTATCGCGCCGGCGACGGCGTACACCGCCGCTGGCTGCTGCAACGCGCGCGTCTGCTGCCGGAATGGCGCCGCAAGTGGCTGTTCTCCAATCGCTATCACCGCTATGTGATGTGCGCCGAACGCGCCATGTACGCCGCGCCCGAGCTGAAAGCCGTCATCTGCAACGCCGAGATGATCAAGCAGGAAATCATCGCCGACTTTGGCGTGCCCGCCGACAAGATCACGGTGATCTATAACGCCATCGACAATCAAAAGTTCCCGCCCGCCGACGAGGCCCTGCGTCAACGTCTGCGCGAGCAATATCAGATCCCGCAACAGGCGCACTGCCTGATCTTCGTCGGCTCCGGTTTCGAGCGCAAAGGGCTGGCCGCCGCCATCCGCGCCGTGGCGGCGACCGACAGCCACCTCCTGGTGATCGGTAAAGACAAAGCCGAAAAACGCTACCGGGCGCTGGCGCAGTCGCTGGGCTGCGGCGATCGCATTCACTTTATGGGCGTGCAGAAGCAGACCCTGCCGTTCTATCAGGCCGCGGACGCGCTGCTGCTGCCGACGCTGTACGATCCGTTCCCGAATGTGATTCTGGAAGCGATGTCGTGCGGCCTGCCGGTTATCACCAGCACCACCTGCGGCGGCGCCGAGTTTATCACCCCAGGCCAGAACGGCTTCGTGACCGACGCGCTCGACGTACCGGCCATCACGGAGGCTATTCGGGCACTGCCGCGCCAGGCGCTGGGATCATCCATGGGCGAAGCGGCAAGATTGCGCATTATGACGGCTACGCCGGCGCATCTGTCCGAACAGCTGATTTCCCTCTATAACCGGTTACTGGATTAGCTATGCGTATTCTGATGATCATCGATGGCCTGCCGGGAGGCGGCGCGGAAAAAGTGGTGCTGACCCTGTGTCAGGGCATGCAGCAACAGGGGCACGACGTCAGTCTGATCTCGCTGCGCGACGTCTGCAATTACCCTATTCCACCGGGCATTGATTATCAGGTGGTGGCCGATCGCAGCCGTGCCCCCTGGCGCAAGCTGACCGAGCTGTCGCGCCGCGCCGCCGCGCTGGATCGCGCGATAGCCGAACACGAGCGCCAACACGGCGCGTTCGATCTGGTGTTCTCCAACCTGCATAAAACCGATCGCATCGTCAGCCGCAGCAAGCGGTTGGCCGCGGATCGCCTGTGGTTCTGCATTCACGGCATTCTCTCCACGTCCTACCTCGGCCACCGCAAGGGTCTGGACCGCTGGCTGAAGCAACGCAAAATCGCCAACGTTTACCAGGGAAGAAATATCGTCGCCGTTTCACAGGCGGTCGGCAGCGATCTGCAGCAGAATTTGCCGATCCGCCCGCGCCGGTTGGCGGTCATCAACAACCCGTTCGACATCGACGCCATTCAGCAACAGGCGGCGGCGCCTTGCGAACTGGCCGGCCAGGACTATCTGGTGCACGTCGGCCGCTTTCACACCACCAAGCGGCATGACCGCCTGCTGAAAGCCTATGCGCTCTCCGGCATTCAGGCACCGCTGGCCTTGATCGGGTCCGGTGACGACGCCAAAGTCGACGAGGTCAAACGTCTGGCGACAAACTTGGGCATCGCAGAGCGCGTGTTGTTCCTCGGTTTCCAGAGCAATCCCTATCCGTTTATCCGCCATGCCTCGCTGCTGGTGCTCAGCTCCGACAGCGAAGGGTTTGGCAACGTACTGGTAGAATCGCTGCTGTGCGGCACACCGGTGGTCAGCACTCGCTGCCCGGGCGGCCCTGCGGAAATTCTGGAAAAAGCCGGCATGGCTAACGCGCTGGCGGAATTAAACGAAGCGTCGCTGGCAGAAAAAATGGCGGAGGTTTACGCCAACCCGCCGCAGATAAATCAACAGCAATTGCTGAGCTATGGGCTTGAGCCTATTTGCCATCAATATATTGAGCTGAAAGAAGAATAATAAAAAAATAAATAAGGCAGGGGATGCCTGCCTTATTTTCTTCGTTAGTTGAGCGCCTGCATTTTCTGCCAAACCTCATCGACAGAAACATCTTCACAGTGCCCCGATTCACTTTGCAAAATATGATGGCGGCCAGTCCATGGATGCCAGGACACTTTATCGGTATCGCCAAAGAACACCACCATGTCCTTATTCAACGCAGCAGCAAGATGCATCTGCCCACCGTCGCTGCACAGCACCCGGTCGCATAAATCAAACCCGCCCAACAGCTCACGCACCGACGCCGTCGGATAAAGCGCGACGCGTTCGTTTTGACACAGCGCCAGCAGCTGTTCGGCGCGCTGCTGATCGCCGATGTCGTCCGGTGCCAACGTGCCCTGAGGCGACCAAAAGATCAGCACGCCGGTGTGGGGATCGGCAACCAGACGGTTGATGATTTCGGCATAGCGCTCAACCGGCCAGCGCCTTTTCGGGCTGCGGCTGCTGATATGCACGGCGCAGACTCGTTCGACCGGCGGCAGACGTTCCTGCCGCCGCTGTGCCGCCAATTGCCGCTCTTCAGGCGCCAGAAACACCCGCACCGGCGGGATCGGAATGGATTGATCGGTTATCGCCGATAAATAGCTGTAGGTGTGTTCGACCTGATGGAGGCCGCGGAAATCGTCCTTGCGGAACGGGCGATGAATAGCTTTCGTGCCCAGATCGGCGCCGATGATATGGGTGGCGCCGGCCATTTTCGCTAGACGCAGGCTGTATTTGCAAGGCACCGGGTTGGCCAGAATAACCGCATCGAACTTTATTTTGCGCAGCTTCAGGAAGATCATCATGCGTTCGAAATAAACGCCCAACGTGGTCTCATTTTTCGCCTTGTGCTTGGCCTTTTTATAGACAAAGACTTTCTCGAGATGAGGATTGTTTTTAACAACATCCTGGCTAACTTTATTGATCAGCAGATAAACTTTTGCGTCCGGATAGGCAATTTTCACCCCCTCAATCAAGGGCGTGGTGCAAACAAGATCGCCGATGTTATCGCGGCGAATAATTAAAATATTCTTCATTCCGAGCCTGTCGGCGAAATCGCTCGCCGGTTGTCTGAAACTGACACCCAAGGTTACCAAATTAGCGCCTTTCCCTTCCAGTTATGGTACTATTCCGAATAACCCATATAAATGAAATTGATAGAATGTTGCTGCGTTTATATCAGGTACTACTCTACCTCATCCAACCCCTGATCTGGCTCCGCTTACTGCTGCGCAGCCGCAAAGCTCCAGCCTACCGTAAACGCTGGGCGGAACGCTATGGCTTCTGCGCCGGGAAAGTCGTGCCAGGCGGCATCATGCTGCATTCCGTCTCCGTCGGCGAAACGCTGGCGGCCATCCCGCTGGTGCGGGCGCTGCGCCATCGTTACCCCGCTTTGCCGATAACTGTGACCACAATGACCCCGACAGGTTCAGAACGCGTCCAGTCCGCTTTCGGCAAAGACGTGCATCATGTCTATCTGCCCTACGATCTGCCCGGCGCCATGAACCGCTTCCTCGACCAGGTGAATCCCAAGCTGGTGATCATCATGGAAACCGAGCTATGGCCTAACCTGATCAACGCGCTGCATCAGCGGCAAATCCCCCTGGTGATCGCCAATGCACGCCTGTCGGCCCGCTCCGCCGCCGGCTATAAGAAAATTGGCGGATTCATGCGCGATATGCTGCGCCGCATCACGCTGATCGCCGCACAGAACCAGGAAGATGGCGATCGGTTTATCGAACTGGGCCTGAAACGCTCTCAGCTGGCCGTCACCGGCAGCCTGAAATTCGATATCTCCGTCACCCCGGAGCTGGCCGCCCGCGCCGTTACATTGCGCCGCCAATGGGCGCCGCGCCGCCCGGTGTGGATCGCCACCAGCACCCATGACGGTGAAGAAACCATCCTGCTGGAAGCGCACCGCAAGCTGCTGGAAAAACACCCTGACCTGCTGCTGATCCTGGTGCCGCGTCACCCGGAACGCTTCCCGACAGCCAAAGAGCTGGTGCAGAAGGCCGGCTTCAGTTACACCCTGCGCAGCAGCGGCGAAATCCCGTCCGGCAGCACCCAGGTGGTGATCGGCGATACCATGGGCGAACTGATGCTGCTGTACGGCATCGCCGATCTGGCCTTTGTCGGCGGCAGCCTGGTGGAACGCGGCGGGCACAACCCGCTGGAAGCCGCCGCGCACGCCATCCCGGTGTTGATGGGCCCGCATACTTTCAACTTTAAAGACATCTGCGCCAAGCTCTCCCAAGCCGAAGGCCTGATCACCGTGACCGATGTCGATTCGCTGGTGAAGGAAGTGGCAACCCTGCTGACCGACGAAGACTACCGTCGTTACTACGGCCGCCATGCGGTGGAAGTGCTGTATCAGAATCAGGGAGCGTTGCAGCGCCTGCTGCAGCTGCTGGAACCGCACCTGCCGCCCCGGAGTCACTGAATGAGCAGCCGCAAAAGCCTGTCGGTGGTGATGATCGCCAAAAACGAAGCCGGGCTGTTGCCGGACTGCCTGCGCTCGGTCGAGTGGGCCGATGAAATCATCGTGCTGGACTCCGGCAGCGAAGACGACAGCGTCGCCGTCGCCGAAAGCCTGGGCGCCAAAGTCTTCACCCACACCGATTGGCAAGGGTTTGGCAAGCAGCGTCAGCTGGCGCAAAGCTACGCCAGCCATGACTACGTTTTGATGATCGACGCCGACGAACGCGTTACACCCGAGCTGCGGCAATCTATCGAACAGGTGTTGAACGCGCCGGAGGACGGCGCCGTCTACAGCTGCGCGCGGCGCAACCTGTTCCTCGGCCGCTTCATGCGCCACAGCGGCTGGTATCCCGACCGCGTCAACCGCCTGTACGCCAACCAACGCTATCGCTATAACGACGATCTGGTGCACGAATCGCTGAACATCGGCGGCGCCAAAGTCATCCCTCTCAGCGGCGATATGCTGCACCTGACCTGCCGCGATTTCTTCGCCTTCCAGCGCAAACAGCTGCGCTATGCCGAAGAGTGGGCCACCCAGCGCCACCGGGCCGGCAAGCGCTGCGGCTACCTGTCCATCCTGACCCACACGCTCGGCGCCTTCGTCAAAACCTGGCTGCTGCGCGCCGGCTTCCTGGACGGTAAACAGGGGTTGCTGTTAGCGGTGGTCAACGCGCAATATACCTTCAATAAATATGCCGCATTATGGGCATTGGGCCGCAACTACTCAGAGAAGTGAATCATGACCAGCAAAGCCATCTATCCCGGGACGTTCGATCCCATGACCAACGGCCACCTGGATTTAGTGACGCGCGCATCACTGATGTTCGATCACGTCATTCTGGCCATCGCCGCCAGCCCGAGCAAAAAACCGCTGTTCAGCCTGGATGAGCGCGTGGCGTTGGCGACGCAGGTCACCTCGCATCTGGACAATGTGGAAGTGCTGGGCTTCAGTGAGCTGATGGCGCACTTCGCCGCCCACCAGAACGCCAATATCCTGGTGCGCGGGCTGCGTGCGGTGTCTGACTTTGAATACGAACTGCAGCTGGCGAACATGAACCGTCACTTGATGCCAACGCTGGAAAGCGTATTTCTGATGCCTTCCGAAGAGTGGTCGTTCATCTCCTCCTCACTGGTGAAGGAGGTCGCCCGCCACGGCGGCGATATCGCGCCTTTCCTGCCCGATGTGGTCACCCAGGCGCTGATGGCGAAGCTCGCCGCCGAGTGATGCTCAGCGCTGGCAGCGGCGGCAAAAGAAGGTGCTGCGCTGCCCGTGCTTGGCGGATTCAATCGGCGTGCCGCATGCGCGGCACGGTTCTCCCGCCCGCCCGTAAACCTGCAGCTCCTGCGCGAAATACCCCGGTTTGCCGTCCGACTGCAAAAAGTCGCGCAATGTCGTGCCGCCCTGCTCGATAGAGCGCTGCAACACCGCCTTGATGGTCTTCGTCAGCAGTTCCGCTTCGGCTTTGCTCAACGATCCCGCCGGACGATCGGGCAGGATCCCGGCGCTGAACAGCGATTCGCTGGCGTAAATGTTACCAACGCCGACCACCAACTTGTTATCCATCAGCCACGGTTTGATCAGCGTGCGCTTATTGCGTGATTTTTCATACAGGTAGTCGCCGTTGAACGCTTCGCTCAGCGGTTCCGGCCCCAGATGCGCCAACACGCTGCTGGTCGCCAGGTCTTCGCACCACAGCCAGGCGCCGAAACGGCGCGGATCGGTATAGCGCAGGATCATGCCGTTGCTGATCACCAGATCGACGTGGTCGTGTTTGCCGGCTTCGTCTTCGTTTTCCTCGCGCAGCATGCGCAGGCTGCCCGACATGCCCAGGTGCACGATAATCCAACCGTTCTCCAGCTCGATCAGCAGGTATTTGGCCCGGCGCTGCACGCTGAGCACCGGCCGATCGCTCAGCGTCAGGATCTGCTCGGAAACCGGCCAGCGCAGGCGCGCATTGCGCACCACCGCATACTGAATGCTGTGGCCGACAAGATAAGGCTCTATACCGCGTCTGCTCGTCTCAACTTCCGGTAATTCAGGCATCTGGCTTCCCCTCCGACGTTTTCTACCCTTTATAAAACAAAAAACCCGGCCAAGGCCGGGTTTTTCATTAATCCACTAAAATTATTTAATTTTAGCTTCTTTGTATACTACGTGCTGACGGACAACTGGATCGAATTTCTTCAGTTCCAATTTTTCCGGCTTAGTACGCTTGTTCTTCGTGGTGGTATAGAAGTGACCAGTACCAGCAGAAGAAACCAGCTTGATCTTCTCGCGAACACCTTTAGCCATGATTCAGTTCCTTAATACTTCTCACCACGGGCACGCAGATCGGCCAGAACCGTCTCAATACCCTTCTTATCGATAACACGCATACCTTTAGCAGATACACGCAGAGTTACAAAGCGCTTCTCAGCCTCAACCCAAAAACGGTGTGAGTGCAGGTTAGGCAGAAAACGGCGTTTGGTCGCGTTCATTGCGTGGGAACGGTTGTTACCGCTCACCGGGCGCTTGCCAGTAACTTGGCAGACTCGGGACATGTCTATTCTCCAAAAATCAAATCAGCTCGAGCTTCGTATAGGGTATGGCCGCCTCGTCAGGCTTTTAGAGCCCATCTCAGCAAACTTCATACTGAGGAGACTCTCGTCATCAGGTAGAAACCACACATCAGGTCAGAAACCTGCTGAGATAGGCTCTTGCGCCAAACCCAAGATTCTCAAAGGTGGCGTAGTATACGCTCTGAAGCGTAAGTGCTCAAGTCCCGAACAGCTAAAGATCCCACAAGGATCGCGAAAAAATCGCTTAAAGCCATCCGCGCTCGGCAAAAGAGACGCATTCACCCCGACCGATCACCAAATGATCAAGCACTCGGATCTCCAATAACTGACAGGCTTTCACCACCTGTTCCGTTATTAAACGGTCGGCATGACTGGGTTCAGCCTTACCCGAAGGGTGATTATGCGCGAGAATCAGCGCGGCGGCATTAGCCTTCAACGCTTCGCGCACAATTTCTCTCGGGTAGACGACGACGCTGCTGATGGTACCAGCAAACATCTCCTGATGGCGAATAACCCGATGCTGATTGTCTAAAAACAATACCAAAAAGACCTCTCGCTCGCGATGCGCCAGCAGGCTTTGCAGATAATGCTGGGTAACGCGCGGGTTGAGCATGGCATTTTCCTGCGACAAGTGGCTGGAAAAGAAGCGCAGCGCCAGCTCGGCAATCGCCTGCAGTTGGGTATAGCTGGCGTCGCCCAGGCCTTTTTGGCTGCAAAAAGCCTGATGATCGGCCGACATCAGGTGATAAAGCGAGCCGAATCGGCGCAGCAGTTGCTCCGCCAGCTGCATCACGTGCACGCCGGGCAATCCGGTGCGCAAGAAAATGGCCAACAGCTCTGCGTCGGACAACGACGCCGCCCCTTGCATCAACAGCTTTTCACGCGGCGCCAACGCGCCCGGCCAGCACGCCACAATCGGGTTGCTCATCGTGTTCCTCCCTGAAAGGGCTACAGCATGCCATGCGCCACCCGACGCGTTCGACAGGTGTTTGATAACATTGCGAAGTGTTTCGCAAAGCACAATGTAACGCCCTGCAGCCATTGCGGAATCGCTCACCTGAACGGCGGATATGCTAAAATGGCGCATCTTTCGGCTTTCAATCGGACAATGATGATGACGGGACTTTCCGGCAAACATATTGTGCTTGGCATCAGCGGCGGCATCGCCGCCTACAAATGCCCAGAGCTGGTGCGCCGCCTGCGCGACAGGGGCGCGGAAGTGCGCGTGGTGATGACCCACGCCGCCAAGGCGTTCATTACGCCGCTGACGCTGCAGGCCGTTTCCGGCTATCCGGTGTCCGACGATCTGTTGGATCCCGCCGCCGAAGCCGCCATGGGCCACATCGAGCTCGGCAAATGGGCGGATCTGGTGATTCTGGCGCCGGCGACCGCCGATCTGCTGGCGCGCGTCGCCGCCGGCATGGCCAACGATCTGCTGACCACCGTCTGCCTGGCGACCGACGCCCCTATCGCCGCCGCGCCCGCCATGAACCAGCAGATGTATCGCGCCGCCGCCACGCAGGCCAACCTGCAAACGCTGCAGGCGCGCGGCATGCTGCTCTGGGGGCCTGACAGCGGCAGCCAGGCCTGCGGCGACGTCGGCCCGGGCCGCATGCTGGATCCGCTGGACATCGTCGAGCTGGCGAACGGCCATTTCTCTGTCACGCAGGATCTGCAACATTTGCAGGTTATGATCACCGCCGGCCCGACGCGTGAAGCGCTGGATCCGGTACGTTTCATCAGCAATCACAGCTCCGGCAAAATGGGCTTCGCCATCGCCCGCGCAGCCGCCGCTCGCGGCGCGCAGGTGACGCTGATCGCCGGGCCGGTCAATTTGCCGACGCCGCCATCAGTCACCCGAGTCGACGTTACCAGCGCACTGGAGATGGAGCAGGCGGTGCAGCAACGCGCCGCGCAGCAGCAGATTTTCATCTCCTGCGCCGCCGTGGCCGACTATCGCCCCGAGCGGATCGCCGATGAAAAAATAAAAAAACAGGGTGATGAAATCGTCCTCAAGATGGTAAAAAACCCCGATATCGTCGCCGGCGTGGCGGCGATGACCAAAAATCGACCGTTTGTCGTGGGGTTTGCCGCCGAAACCCAGAATGTGGAAGAATACGCGCGGCAAAAACTGGCGCGTAAGAAGCTGGATTTGATTTGCGCTAACGATGTATCGCTTGCAGAGCACGGGTTCAACAGCGACACCAATGCCCTGCACCTTTTTTGGCAGGATGGAGAAAAGCGCCTGGCGCTGAGCGACAAGGCACTCCTTGGCCAACGTTTAATAGACGAGATAGTCAGCCGTTATGATGAAAAAAATCGACGTTAAGATCCTCGACCCACGCATCGGTCAGGATTTCCCGCTACCGACCTACGCTACGCCGGGCTCTGCCGGTCTCGACCTGCGCGCCTGTCTGGACAGCGCGGTAGAGCTGGCGCCGGGTGAAACCACGCTGCTGCCTACCGGCCTCGCGATCCACATCGCCGACGCCAGCCTGGCGGCGGTGATCCTGCCGCGCTCAGGCCTGGGCCATAAGCACGGCGTCGTGCTGGGCAATCTGGTCGGCCTGATCGACTCCGATTACCAGGGCCAGCTGATGGTGTCCGTGTGGAACCGCGGCCAGAAGCACTTCACCATCGAGCCGGGCGAACGTATCGCGCAGATGGTCTTCGTGCCGGTGGTGCAGGCCGAATTCAACCTGGTGGAAGAGTTCGACAGCAGCGAACGCGGCGAAGGCGGCTTCGGCCACTCGGGGCGCCACTAAGCGCCACCCAATGCACGATGACCGGCAGGGAAACGTCGCCTGAACCTTGCCTTTCCGGGGAGAAGGATGTCTCTGCGGCAAGGTTTTACCGCGACAATTGCAGCGCACACCAGGCAGCGCGGAAAAAGGCCGTTAAGGCCGCTGACCCCAGCATCGTAAAAAAGCTATCACATAAGCCGCACAGAGCCTGCTCTGCAGCGGCCGGTGCGCGGGTTTCCGTCAGTTAAGTTTTAGCAAGGGTCTAATCAGACATGGCAGAAAAAGAAAAGACGAAAAGGAATCGGCGCGAGGAAATATTGCAGGCGTTAGCCCAGATGCTGGAATCCAGCGACGGCAGCCAACGCATCACCACCGCCAAGCTCGCCGCGAACGTGGGTGTTTCTGAAGCTGCGCTGTACCGGCATTTCCCCAGCAAGACACGGATGTTCGACAGTCTGATCGAGTTTATCGAAGACAGCCTGATCACCCGCATCAACCTGATCTTGCAGGACGAGAAAGAGACGTTTAATCGTCTGCGCCTGATTTTGCTGCTGATTCTGGGCTTTGCGGAGCGCAACCCAGGGCTGACGCGCATCATGACCGGCCACGCGCTGATGTTTGAACAGGATCGCCTGCAGGGCCGCATCAACCAGCTGTTCGAGCGCATCGAGGCGCAGCTGCGTCAGGTGCTGAAAGAGCGCAAATTGCGCGAAGGCAAAGGCTTTATCGTCGATGAAACGCTGCTGGCCAGCCAACTGCTGGCCTTCTGCGAAGGCATGTTGTCGCGCTATGTGCGTTCGGAATTCCGCTATCGCCCCACGCAGGAATTCGACGCCCGCTGGCCGCTATTAGCGGCACAGCTGCAATAACGAAAACGCCGGGCATGCCCGGCGTTGTTATTTATACCCCGAACTGCTCGCGGTAAGCGCGCACCGCCGCCAGGTGGTCCGCCATCTCCGGTTTCTCTTCCAGGTAGGCGATCAGGTCTTTCAGCGTCACGATCGAAATCACCTTGCAGTGATAGTCGCGTTCCACTTCCTGAATGGCGGAGATATCCGCGCGGCCGCGTTCCTGACGGTCGAGGGAGATCAGCACACCCGCCAGCGAAGCGCCGCTGGCGCCGATGATTTCCATCGACTCGCGGATCGCGGTGCCGGCGGTGATCACATCGTCCACCAGCATCACGCGCCCCTGCAGCGGGCTGCCCACCAGCGAACCGCCTTCGCCATGAGTTTTGGCTTCCTTGCGGTTAAAGCAGTAAGGCACGTCGCGCTCATGGTGTTCCGCCAGCGCCACCGCCGTGGTGGTGGCGATAGGAATGCCTTTATAGGCCGGGCCAAACAGCAGGTCGAAATCGATGCCGGAATCCATCAGGGCTTCGGCGTAGAAGCGCCCCAACAGCGCAAGATCGCGCCCGGTATTAAACAGGCCGGCGTTGAAGAAATACGGGCTGGTGCGGCCGGATTTCAGGGTGAACTCGCCGAACTTCAATACCTGCTTGTTAAGCGCGAACTCGATAAACTGGCGCTGATAGGCTTTCATTACTGCTTCTCCTCGTCTGAATCTGCTTGGGTCTTGTCATTACTGCCGCCCGATCGCCGGGCATAAAAAAGGCGACTTCTCAGTCGCCTTGAAAAATCAGTCCGCCAGCGCCGCTTTCTGCGCCTGGAAGATGGTTTCGATGCCCCCTCGGGCCAGCGCCAACAGCGCCAACAGCTCATCATGGCTGAACGGCTCGCCTTCGGCGGTGCCCTGCACTTCAATCATGCGGCCGTCTTCCATCATCACCACGTTCATATCGGTTTCCGCGGCGGAATCTTCCACATACTCCAGATCGCACAGCGCTTCGCCATTGACGATGCCGACGGAAACCGCCGCCACCATGCCCTTCATCGGGTTGGCTTTCAGCTTGCCGTTGGCCACCAGGGTGTTCAGCGCGTCGGCCAGCGCCACGCAGGCGCCGGAGATGGAGGCGGTGCGGGTACCGCCGTCGGCCTGCAGTACGTCGCAGTCGAGGGTGATGGTGAATTCACCGAGCTTTTTCAGATCCACCGCGGCACGCAGCGAGCGGGCGATCAGACGCTGGATTTCCAGCGTGCGGCCGCCCTGCTTGCCTTTGGCGGCTTCACGGGCGTTGCGGCTGTGGGTGGAGCGCGGCAGCATACCGTACTCGGCGGTGATCCAACCTTGCCCCTGGCCTTTCAGGAAGCGCGGAACGCCCTCTTCTACCGTGGCGGTGCACAAGACTTTGGTATCGCCAAACTCAACCAGCACTGAACCTTCAGCGTGTTTGGTATAGTGACGGGTCAGTGTCAGGGGGCGAACTTGCTGTGGTG
Organism: Serratia sp. PGPR-27; assembly: GCF_022678525.1. Taxonomy (NCBI): domain Bacteria; kingdom Pseudomonadati; phylum Pseudomonadota; class Gammaproteobacteria; order Enterobacterales; family Yersiniaceae; genus Serratia; species Serratia sp. PGPR-27. Next base: position 83,432 of record NZ_JALBYS010000011.1, read on the forward strand.
CTCTGCCTGCAGGACGCATGGGCTCTCTCCGGCTTCAAATCAACTATTGGCTGCGCATTATACGGGCTTCGTGACGTAATGCCTATCCTGCCCGCAGCCGCGACGCTATAATCGCCCCATCTTTTCCTATTACGGGTACGCATCAATGATCCGCAGCATGACCGCCTACGCCCGGCGTGAAATCAAGGGTGAATGGGGCAGCGCAGCCTGGGAGCTGCGTTCCGTTAACCAGCGCTACTTAGAAACCTACATCCGCCTGCCGGAACAATTCCGCAGCCTGGAGCCGGTGATCCGTGAACGTATCCGTGGCCGCCTGACCCGCGGCAAAGTCGAATGCAACCTGCGTTTCGAACTGGATCCAAGCGCGCAAAGCTCGTTGATCCTGAACGAAAAGCTGGCCAAACAGCTGGTCGAAGCCGCCAACTGGGTGAAAATGCAAAGCGACGAAGGGGAAATCAACCCGATAGACGTGCTGCGCTGGCCGGGCGTGATGTCCGCGCAGGAGCAGGATCTGGACGCCATCAGCGCCGAGCTGATGCAGGCGCTGGACGGCGCGCTGGATGACTTCATCGTCGCACGCGAAAGCGAAGGCGCCGCGCTGAAAACGCTGATCGAACAGCGCCTCGACGGCGTCAGCGCCGAAGTGGTCAAAGTGCGCGCCCAGATGCCGAACATCCTGCAATGGCAGCGCGAACGCCTGGTCAGCAAGCTGGAAGAGGCGCAGGTGCAGCTGGAAAACACCCGCCTGGAGCAGGAGCTGGTGCTGATGGCGCAGCGCATCGACGTCGCCGAAGAGCTGGACCGCCTGGAAGCGCACGTGAAAGAGACGCACAACATCCTGAAGAAGAAAGAAGCCGTCGGCCGCCGCCTCGACTTCATGATGCAGGAGTTCAACCGCGAATCGAACACCCTGGCCTCCAAGTCGATCAATGCCGACGTCACCGCCTCCGCCATCGAGCTGAAGGTGCTGATCGAACAGATGCGCGAGCAGATCCAGAACATCGAGTGATCCCGCTCCGCACGCCATCAAGCCCGCGCCACGCGGGCTTTTTTATGGCTGCAGATCAGCGATAGGCGGCCGCCTGCTCCTCACCGATCAACCCCATTTTCTGCAGCTGCACCGCAATGCTCCAGGTTGAGCGCTCGAACTCATCGCTCAGCGCCTCCAGCGTCGCCCCGGCCGCATGGCTCTCGCGCAGCCGCAGTTTTTCTTCTTCCGGCCAGGGGAAGTAAGCATTGGCCGGCCGGCCCTCGGCCAGATTCTTCTGCTGCTTTTCTTCCGGCGTCAGCCTGGCTTTTTTCTGCAGTTCGGATTCACCGTCGAACTCGTTGGCCAATGCAAACAGCAGGCGGATAGCCTCCGGCGCGCAGGCCGCTGAAGCCGGTCTCAACAGCTCGCCGGTGTCGGGATTAACGCCGTTGGCCAGCGCCCTGAGCAACGTGCCGGTATTCATCGTTCGCCTCCTTGTTCGATAAAATGCGTGCCGATCGCGACCGGCGCCTTGTCCAAACATGTTTCTCTTCCTCAGCCAAGAAAGCCACGCTTTGCGCCATGAAAAATCGCCCATTGCGAGCCAGATTCCAGGCGCCTGAACGTGCGGGACGGTGGTTGCATCAGGCTGCGAGCCGGCAGGCATCATGGAAGACGGCTCACTAAGGCACTTCGGGGGCTTATGAAAAACTGCCGAGCAGCGCGTGTGGATGACATTCGGTAAGATATCCCGCACGCCATAAGTATTTTGTTCTAATTATCACGCAAGGTAATGAAAGGACGGCGATGCTGTGGCTAAATGTGTTTTTTTCCTGCCCGTGAACCGTACGGACCGTTTATGCCACAAATTCTGCAATTTATTATGGCCCTGGTGGTGATCATCGCCCTGGCGCTGCTGGTCAGCAATAATCGCAAGAAAATCCGCCTGCGCTATATCATCCAGCTGTTGGTGATCGAAGGCGCGCTGGCCTACTTCTTCCTGCACTCCGCCAGCGGGCTCAGCGTGATCAAACACGTCGCCGGCTTCTTCGACACCCTGCTCGCCTACGCCGCCCAAGGATCGGAGTTCGTATTCGGCGGCATGAGCAAGGATGGCCTGGCGTTTATCTTCCTCGGCGTTTTGTGCCCTATCATCTTTATTTCCGCCCTGATCGGCATTTTGCAGCATTTCCGCATCCTGCCGCTGATCATCCGCCTGGTGGGCACCCTGCTGTCCAAGGTCAACGGCATGGGCAAACTGGAATCGTTCAACGCCGTCAGCACGCTGGTGCTGGGGCAGTCAGAGAACTTCATCGCCTACAAGGGCATCATCGGCGACATCTCGCCGCGCCGCATGTACACCATGGCCGCGACCGCCATGTCGACGGTATCGCTCTCCATCGTCGGCGCCTACATGTCGATGATCGACGCGCAGTACGTGGTGGCGGCCTTGATCCTTAATATGTTCAGCACCTTCATCATCCTGTCGATCATCAACCCGTATCAGGTTGAAGACGAGCCGGAGCTGAAGCTGAACAAGCTGCACGAAGATCAGAGCTTCTTCGAAATGTTGGGCGAGTACATTCTGGCCGGCTTCAAGATTGCGATGATCATCGCGGCGATGCTGATCGGCTTTATCGCGCTGATCTCCGCCGTCAACGCGTTGTTCTCGGCGGTGCTCGGCATCAGCTTCCAGCAGATCCTCGGCTACGTGTTCTATCCGCTGGCCTGGCTGATCGGCATCCCGGCGGAGGAGGCCCTGAAGGCGGGCAGCATCATGGCGACCAAACTGGTGGCCAACGAATTCGTGGCGATGATTGAACTGAAGAAGATCGCGGCGGAGCTGTCGCCGCGCGGGCTGGGCATTTTGTCGGTGTTCCTGGTGTCGTTCGCCAACTTCGCCTCCATCGGCATCGTCGCCGGCGCCATCAAAGGACTGAACGAGCAGCAAGGCAACGTGGTTTCCCGTTTTGGCCTGAAGCTGGTTTACGGCTCGACGCTGGTGAGCCTGTTGTCGGCAGCCATCGCCGGCCTGGTGCTGTAATCCTCACTCCCGGCCAGACGGCCGGGAGTGCGTTTCAAAACGCCACGCACACCGGCGCATCCACCCGCATCACCGAATCCTGCGCAAACTGCTGCTTATAGCCGCTGCGCAGCGCCTCGATATTCGCCTCGCTCTCTTTGCCCGGCGCATGGATCAGCAGCAGCGCCTTGCTGTCCTCGCGCGCCAGTTTGCCGTCGTGGCCCAGCCACTGCCCTTTGGCATCAAACACCGTCAGCCCGTCTTTAAAACGTGGTGTCACCTGGCTATCGACGAAGGTTTGCCACTCGGCGGCGGTGATCGCCGGCCCCGCCGGCCGATTCAGGCCGAAGTAGAGCGTTGTCTGCACCAGCGGATCGCCGGTGCGGCAAGCCGGGGTGGGGGAATCAGCCTGGTGGCCTGGCGCCACGCAGCCGCTCAGCAGCAGGGCGGCAGCCACCACGGCGCCGGCGGCCAGTCTCGGAGAATTTTTCATCTGCAGTCTCGGTTTCTCGGTTGAAGGATTCGCTGCAAAAATCATAGTCAGCGATGGAAATTAGCGCGAAATTTCTAATGCTTTCATTAACAGCCAGATGTTAAAAAAGGCTGGTTATCGGCAATAAAAACGGAGTTTGGATTAGCTATATTAATCCGAAATGCCATCGGTGAAAAAAACTCAGTGGCGCGCGTCCTCGGCGGCGATTACCCTGCCGGCCATCATTCTGACGCAAGTACGCTGTGAATCCCTTATGTTACTGAGCATCCTTTATATCATCGGCATCACCGCCGAAGCCATGACCGGCGCGTTGGCGGCCGGCCGCCGCCAAATGGACATGTTCGGCGTGATCATCATCGCCTCGGTCACCGCGATCGGCGGCGGGTCGGTGCGCGATATGTTGCTCGGGCATTTTCCGTTGGGCTGGGTCAAGCATCCGGAATACATCGTCATCGTCGCAATAGCGGCGATCGTCACCACCTGGGTGGCTCCTCTGATGCGCCATCTGCGCCGCCTGTTCCTGGTGCTCGACGCCGTCGGCCTGATCGTTTTCTCGATCATCGGCGCGCAGGTGGCGCTGGATATGGGGCACAGCGCGATTATCGCCGCCATCGCCGCAGTGATCACCGGCGTCTTCGGCGGGGTGCTGCGCGACATGTTCTGCAACCGTATCCCGCTGGTTTTCCAGAAAGAGATCTACGCCGGCATCTCCTTCAGCGCCGCCTGGCTGTATATCGGCCTGCAGCACCTCAGCCTGCCGCACAATCTGGTCGTGATCCTCACCTTGGTCGCCGGCCTGAGCGCGCGTCTTATCGCCCTGCGCTTCCGCCTCGGCCTGCCGGTGTTCAACTACCAGCATCCGGATCACTGATCCCGGGGCGGCAGCGCGCCGCCGCTGGGCCAAAACTGCCAAAATATCGCTCTTCAGCGCGCATATTCGCGCATTCGACGCTTTTTCCGCGCAAAGCCACGGGCAAAATGCGAGCTAACGCTGCACCCGGCGCGTTAGCCGTGTATACTGTGCGGAGAAAATACACATCCGCTGTTTTTGGCATATCAACCGTTATCAACGAACATCATCATGGCTCAAGGCACGCTTTATATTGTCTCTGCTCCCAGTGGCGCAGGTAAATCAAGTCTGATTCAGGCTTTGTTAAAGACGCAACCGCTGTACGACACGCAGGTTTCGGTTTCGCACACCACGCGCGACAGCCGCCCGGGTGAAAATCACGGCGAGCACTATTTCTTCGTCTCGAAAGACGAATTCCGCCGGATGATCGAGCAGGATGCGTTTCTTGAGCACGCCGAAGTGTTCGGCAACTATTACGGCACCTCACGCGCCGCCATCGAACAAGTGTTGGCGACCGGCGTGGACGTGTTTCTGGATATCGACTGGCAGGGCGCGCAGCAAATCCGCGCCAAAATGCCGCAGGCGCGCAGCATCTTCATTCTGCCGCCATCGAAGGAAGAACTGGGCCGCCGCCTGCGCGGGCGCGGGCAGGATTCCGAAGAGGTGATCGCCAAACGCATGGCCCAGGCCGTGGCGGAAATGACGCATTACGCGGAGTACGATTACCTGATCGTGAACGATGATTTCGATCTGGCGCTGTCCGATCTGAAGACCATCATTCGCGCCGAACGCCTGCGTTTGGGCCGCCAGTTGCTGCGGCATGACGCTTTAATCAGCAAACTATTGGCAGACTGAAGGCAGTTTCAGTATCATGCCCAGTCTTTTCGTCACCTGTGGAGTAGCACAAATATGGCACGCGTAACTGTTCAAGACGCTGTAGAGAAAATTGGTAACCGTTTTGACCTGGTGTTGGTCGCTGCTCGTCGGGCGCGTCAGATCCAGACCGGCGGCAAAGATGCACTGGTTCCGGAAGAGAACGACAAGTACACCGTTATCGCCCTGCGCGAAATCGAAGAAGGCCTGATCACCAGCCAGATCCTCGACGTGCGTGAGCGCCAGGAACAGCAAGAGCAGGAAGCCGCAGAGATTCAAGCGGTTACCGCGATTGCTGAAGGTCGTCGTTAATTAGACAGCGAGTCCGCCTTGTACCTGTTTGAAAGCCTGAATCTGCTGATTCAACGTTACCTGCCCGAGGAGCAGATTAAGCGCCTCAAACAGGCATACCTCGTCGCGCGCGACGCGCACGAGGGCCAGACACGCTCCAGCGGTGAGCCCTACATTACTCACCCGGTCGCCGTGGCCTGCATCCTGGCGGAAATGCGTCTCGACCACGAGACGCTGATGGCGGCGTTGCTGCACGACGTCATCGAAGACACCCCAGCCACCTATCAAGATATGGAACAGCTGTTCGGCAAGAGCGTCGCCGAACTGGTTGAGGGCGTCTCCAAGCTCGACAAGCTGAAGTTCCAGGACAAGAAAGAAGCGCAGGCGGAAAACTTCCGTAAGATGATCATGGCGATGGTGCAGGATATCCGCGTCGTGCTGATCAAGCTGGCCGACCGTACGCACAACATGCGCACCCTCGGTTCGCTGCGCCCCGACAAACGCCGGCGCATCGCGCGTGAAACCCTGGAAATCTACAGCCCCCTCGCCCACCGTCTGGGTATTCATCACCTGAAAACCGAGCTGGAAGAGCTGGGCTTCGAGGCGCTGTACCCAAACCGCTACCGCGTGATCAAGGAAGTGGTGAAAGCCGCGCGCGGCAACCGCAAAGAGATGATTCAAAAAATCCTCTCCGAGATCGAAGGGCGGCTGACCGAGGCCGGCATCGCCTGCCGCGTCAGCGGAAGAGAAAAACACCTTTACTCCATCTACCTCAAGATGCACCTGAAAGAACAGCGTTTTCATTCCATCATGGATATCTACGCGTTCCGGGTGATCGTCAAAGAGGTCGATACCTGCTACCGCGTGCTCGGCCAGGTGCACAGCCTGTATAAACCGCGTCCGGGGCGGGTGAAAGATTACATCGCCATTCCCAAGGCCAACGGCTATCAATCGCTGCATACCTCGCTGATCGGCCCGCACGGCGTGCCGGTCGAAGTGCAGATCCGCACCGAAGACATGGATCAGATGGCTGAGATGGGGGTGGCCGCGCACTGGGCTTACAAGGAAAGAGAACAGGGCGAAACCGGCACCACGGCGCAGATCCGCGCCCAGCGCTGGATGCAAAGCCTGCTGGAGCTGCAGCAAAGCGCCGGCAGCTCGTTTGAATTTATCGAGAGCGTCAAATCCGATCTGTTCCCGGATGAGATTTACGTTTTCACCCCGGAAGGCCGCATCGTCGAGCTGCCCGCCGGCGCCACGCCGGTCGACTTCGCCTATGCGGTGCATACCGATATCGGCCATGCCTGCGTCGGCGCGCGCGTCGATCGTCAGCCGTACCCGCTGTCGCAGTCGCTGACCAGCGGCCAGACCGTCGAGATCATCACCGCGCCGGGCGCGCGGCCCAACGCCGCCTGGCTGAACTTCGTGGTCAGCTCGAAAGCGCGCGCCAAGATTCGCCAGATGTTGAAGAACCTCAAGCGCGACGACTCCGTCGGCCTCGGCCGCCGTCTGCTCAACCATGCGCTGGGCGGCAGCCGCAAACTGGCCGAAATCCCGCAGGAAAATATTCAGCACGAGCTGGATCGCATGAAGCTGGCGACGCTGGACGATCTGCTGGCGGAAATTGGCCTCGGCAACGCCATGAGCGTGGTGGTGGCGAAGAACCTGCAGGGCGATCAGTCCAGCCTGGGCACCTCTTCCGGCGTGCGCAACCTGGCCATCAAGGGCGCCGACGGCGTATTGATCACCTTCGCCAAGTGCTGCCGTCCGATTCCGGGCGACCCGATTATCGCTCACGTCAGCCCGGGCAAAGGGCTGGTGATCCACCATGAATCCTGCCGCAATATTCGCGGCTATCAGAAAGAGCCTGAGAAGTTCATGGCGGTCGAGTGGGATAAAGAGACCGAGCAGGAGTTCATCGCCGAGATCAAGGTGGATATGTTTAACCACCAGGGCGCGCTGGCCAACCTGACGGCGGCGATCAACGCGGCCGAATCCAATATTCAGAGCCTGAACACCGAAGAGAAAGACGGTCGGGTTTATAGCGCCTTTATCCGCTTGACCACCCGCGATCGCATCCATTTGGCAAACATTATGCGTAAAATCCGTATCATGCCGGATGTGATCAAAGTTAACCGCAACCGAAACTAGCGCTTATGAGTCCTGAACGCTATGCGCGGATTTGTGAAATGCTCGCGACCCGGCAGCCGGATCTGACGGTCTGCCTGGAGCAGGTGCACAAGCCGCATAACGTCTCCGCCATTATCCGCACCGCCGACGCCGTCGGCGTGCATCAGGTCCACGCCGTGTGGCCCACCACCCGCATGCGCACCCTGGTTTCCTCCGCCGCCGGCAGCAACAGCTGGGTCAGCGTTAAAACCCACCGCACCATCGGCGACGCGGTCGGTCACCTGAAAGCGCAGGGCATGCAAATTCTGGCTACCAACCTGTCTGCGCGCGCAGTCGATTTCCGCGAGGTGGACTACACCCGGCCCACCTGCGTGCTGCTCGGCCAGGAAAAAACCGGCATCACCGAAGAAGCGCTGGCGCTGGCCGATCAGGACATCGTCATTCCGATGATCGGCATGGTGCAATCGCTCAACGTCTCCGTAGCCTCCGCGCTGATCCTGTATGAGGCGCAGCGCCAGCGGCAGAACGCCGGCCTGTATCGCCGCGACAACAGCATGCTGGATGAAGAAGAGCAGCAGCGTCTGCTGTTCGAAGGCGGTTACCCGGTGCTGGCCAACGTGGCCAAGCGCAAAGGGCTGCCGCGCCCGCAGATCGATGAACAGGGCCAGGTGGTCGCCAGCGCCGAATGGTGGGCGGCCATGCAGGCGACGGTGCGCAAATGAAAGGCCGCCTGCTGGATGCTGTCCCACTCACCACGCTTTCCGGGGTTGGCGCCAGCCAGGCGGGCAAATTGGCCAAACTCGGCCTCGACACCATTCAGGATCTGCTGCTGCACCTGCCGCTGCGCTACGAAGACCGCACCCGCCTCTACCCGATCAACGATCTGCTGCCGGGCATCTACGCCACGGTAGAGGGGGAAGTGCTGCGCAGCGACATCAGTTTCGGCCGCCGCCGCATGCTGACCTGCCAGATCAGCGACGGCACCGGCATTCTCACCATGCGGTTCTTCAACTTCAACGCCGCGATGAAAAACAGCCTGGCCACCGGCCGCCGCGTGACCGCCTACGGCGAGATCAAACGCGGCAACCACGGCGCGGAGATCATCCATCCGGAATACCGCATTCAGGGCGAAGCCAGCGAAGTCGAGCTGCAGGAGTCGCTGACGCCGGTTTACCCCACCACCGAGGGAGTGCGGCAGGCCACGCTGCGCAAGCTGACCGATCAGGCGCTGGCGCTGCTGGATACCTGCGCCATCGCCGAACTGCTGCCGCCGGAGCTGAGCGGCGGCCTGATGAGCCTGCCGCAGGCGCTGCACACCCTGCACCGCCCGCCGCCGGACATCCAGCTGGCGGATCTGGAGCTGGGCAAACACCCGGCGCAAAAACGGCTGATCCTCGAAGAGCTGTTGGCGCATAACCTCAGCATGCTGGCGGTGCGCGCCGGCGCCCAGAGTTATCAGGCGCAGCCGCTGCTGCCGGACGATCGGCTGAAAAAACGTTTTCTCGCCCAGCTGCCGTTCTCGCCGACCGGCGCGCAAACGCGCGTGGTGGCCGACATCGAAGCCGACATGCAAAAAGACTTCCCGATGATGCGGCTGGTGCAGGGCGACGTCGGCTCCGGCAAAACGCTGGTGGCGGCGCTGGCGGCGCTGCGCGCCATCGCGCACGGCAAACAGGTGGCGCTGATGGCGCCGACCGAGCTGCTGGCCGAGCAGCACGCCAACAATTTCCGCCAGTGGTTTGAACCGCTGGGGCTGGAGGTCGGCTGGCTGGCCGGCAAACAGAAAGGCAAGGCGCGCATCGCGCAGCAGGAAGCCATCGCCAGCGGCCAGGTGTCAATGGTGGTCGGCACCCACGCCATCTTCCAGGAGCAGGTACAGTTCAACGGCCTGGCGCTGGTGATCATCGATGAGCAGCACCGCTTCGGGGTACATCAGCGGCTGGCGCTGTGGGAGAAAGGCGAAGAACAAGGCTTCCACGCCCATCAGCTGATCATGACCGCCACGCCGATCCCGCGCACGCTGGCGATGACCGCCTATGCCGATCTCGACACCTCGGTCATCGACGAGCTGCCGCCGGGCCGCACGCCGGTGACCACCGTCGCCATTCCCGATACCCGCCGCGCCGACATCATTCAACGGGTGAAAAGCGCCTGCCTGGAAGAGGGGCGTCAGGCTTACTGGGTGTGTACGCTGATCGAGGAATCTGAGCTGCTGGAAGCGCAGGCGGCGGAAGCCACCTGGGAGGAATTGAAAGCCGCATTGCCGGAGCTGAAGGTGGCGCTGGTGCACGGCCGCATGAAAGCGCAGGAGAAGCAGGCGGTGATGCAGGCGTTTAAACAGGGCGAGCTGCAGCTGCTGGTCGCCACCACGGTGATCGAAGTCGGCGTCGACGTACCGAACGCCAGCCTGATGATCATCGAAAACCCGGAACGGCTGGGCCTGGCGCAGCTGCACCAGCTGCGCGGCCGCGTAGGGCGCGGCGCGGTGGCCTCACACTGTGTGCTGCTGTACAAAACGCCGCTGAGCAAAACCGCGCAAACGCGCCTGCAGGTGCTGCGCGACAGCAATGACGGCTTCGTCATCGCCCAGCGCGATCTGGAGATCCGCGGCCCGGGCGAGCTGCTCGGCACCCGCCAGACCGGCAGCGCCGAATTCAAAGTGGCGGACCTGCTGCGCGACCAGGCGATGATCCCCGAAGTGCAGCGCGTCGCTCGCCACCTCCACCAGCACTACCCGGAACACGCCCAGGCGCTGATCGAGCGCTGGCTGCCGGAGAAGGCGCGCTACTCCAACGCATAAAAAAGGGCGCCGACGGCGCCCTCTTCTTTTTTTCTGGCTCGCGATATCACCCCACCGCCGGGAACACCGGCAGCAGCAGATACAGCTTGATGACAATGGCATTGGCGATATCGATAAAGAACGCCCCCACCATCGGCACCACCAAAAACGCCACGTGCGACGGGCCGAAACGATCGGTGATCGCCTGCATGTTGGCGATCGCCGTCGGCGTAGCACCCATGCCGAAGCCGCAGTGGCCGGCGGCCAGCACCGCCGCGTCGTAGTTCTTGCCCATCACCCGGTAGGTGACGAATATCGCGTACAGCGCCATCACCAGCGTCTGCACCGCCAGGATCGCCAGCATCGGCAGCGCCAGCGAGGCCAGCTCCCACAGGCGCAGGCTCATCAACGCCATCGCCAGGAATAGCGACAGGCTGACGTTGCCCAACACCGACACCGCCCGCTCGAACACGGTATAGAAGCCGGTGAAGGCCAGCGTGTTGCTGAGGATAACCCCGACGAACAGCACGCAAACGAAGTTCGGCAGTTCAAACACCGTGCCGCTCAGCAGGCCGGCAATCAACTGCCCCAGGCTCAGACAGATGGCGATCATGGCGATGGTTTCGATCATCACCAGCGAGGTGATGAGACGGCCGCTTTCCGGCTTCTCGAAGCCGCTCGGCTGCACGCTGTCTTCCGGGGTGCCTTCCGGCGTGGAGGAGTGCTTGACCAGATAGCGCGCCACCGGGCCGCCGATCAGACCGCCCAGCACCAGGCCGAAGGTGGCGCAGGCCATGGCGACTTCCGTGGCGTTTTCAAAACCGTAGCGCTCGATGAACAGCTTGCTCCAGGCCGCCCCGGTGCCGTGGCCACCCGACAGGGTGATCGATCCGGCAATCAGGCCCATCAGCGGATCCAGCCCCAGCATTTTCGCCATGCCGATGCCGATGGCGTTCTGCACGATAAGCAGCCCCAGCACCACGAACAGGAACACTACCAGCACCTTGCCGCCGGCGCGCAACCGCGCCAGGTTGGCGTTCAGGCCGATGGTGGCGAAGAAGGCCAGCATCAGCGGATCCTTCAGCGACATGTCAAAACTGACTTCCCAGTTGACGAGCTTTTTCAGGGCTAACAGCAGGAGGGCCACCAGCAAACCGCCGGCGACGGGAGCAGGAATGGTATATTTTCGCAGCAGGGGAATGGTTCTGACGCACTTGCCCCCGAGGAGCAAAACCAGCGTCGCCGCGACTAACGTGCCATAAGTATCAAGATGAAACATCCAGGTACTCCATGTAAGGGAAAAGATCCAAATAAAAATAATAAGTTATAGAAAACCACTTAGTTTTTAAACTTGATGAGTGCAGGATTAGAAGTAAAAAACGCTGAGATGACAAGAAAAAATGAATGAAAATGCGACATAAACAGGAAAGTCGGCAACATAATATTTACGCGCAACCGTTTGCTTTTGCGGGGCGGGGCATTAAAATGCCTGCTTTGCCGTATCTGGAAACGCCACACCATGAGCATGTCATCCTCCGAGCTTGATGCCGCGCGCCAAGCCGCCTCAGAACCCCGCGCCAGTGAACTGATTTATCGCCTGGAAGATCGCCCGCCGCTGCCGCAAACGCTGTTTGCCGCCGGCCAGCATCTGCTGGCGATGTTCGTCGCGGTGATCACACCGGCGCTGCTGATCTGCCAGACGCTGGGCCTGCCGGCACAGGATACCCAGCACATCATCAGCATGTCGCTGTTCGCCTCCGGTCTGGCTTCCATTCTGCAAATCAAAACCTGGGGGCCGGTGGGTTCCGGGCTGTTGTCGATTCAGGGCACCAGCTTCAATTTCGTTTCGCCGCTGATCATGGGCGGTCTGGCGCTGAAAAACGGCGGCGCCGACGTGCCGACCATGATGGCCGCGCTGTTCGGCACGCTGATGGTCGCTTCCTGCACCGAAATTTTACTGTCGCGCGTGCTGCATCTGGCGCGCCGCATTATCACCCCGCTGGTTTCCGGCATCGTGGTGATGATCATTGGCCTGTCGCTGATTCAGGTCGGTCTGACCTCGATCGGCGGCGGTTATGCCGCGATGAACGATCACAGCTTCGGCTCGCCGAAAAACCTGCTGCTGGCCGGCGCGGTGCTGGCAGTCATCATCCTGCTGAACCGCCAGCGCAACCCTTACCTGCGCGTCGCTTCGCTGGTGATCGCCATGGCGGTCGGCTATCTGTTGGCCTGGGCGATGGACATGCTGCCCGCCGGCGCATCGGCAGCCCCAACGGCGGCGATCACCATTCCCACGCCGCTCTATTACGGCCTGGGCTTCGACTGGAACCTGCTGCTGCCGCTGATGCTGATCTTTATGGTCACTTCGCTGGAAACCATCGGCGACATCACCGCCACTTCCGACGTCTCCGAACAGCCGGTCAGCGGGCCGCTGTACATGAAGCGCCTGAAGGGCGGCGTGCTGGCCAACGGCCTGAACTCGATGCTGTCGGCGGTGTTCAACACCTTCCCCAACTCCTGCTTCGGCCAGAACAATGGCGTGATCCAACTGACCGGCGTCGCCAGCCGTTACGTCGGCTTCGTGGTGGCGCTGATGCTGATCGCGCTGGGGCTGTTCCCGGCGGTGGCCGGCTTCGTGCAGCACATTCCCGAGCCGGTACTGGGCGGCGCGACCATCGTGATGTTCGGCACCATTGCCGCCTCCGGCGTGCGCATCGTGTCGCGCGAGCGCCTGAACCGCCGCGCCATCATGATCATGGCGCTGTCGCTGGCCGTCGGCATGGGCGTCTCTCAGCAGCCGCTGATCCTCCAGTTCGCGCCGGACTGGCTGAAAACCCTGCTCTCTTCCGGCATCGCCGCAGGCGGCATTACCGCCATCGTGCTGAACCTGGTGTTCCCGCAGGAACACGAGAAAAAGTAACCCGTCCATTGACGTTCAAACGGCCGCTTGCGGCCGTTTTTTATTGTCTATCAGACCATTGCCCTTGAGATGCCCGGCCAATTGCGGCATAAACAGGGTATCTTTTTTGACCGATGCGGATGTAGACGATGAAATTTATCGGAAAGCTGTTGCTGACATTGCTGCTGCTGACCGTGCTGGCGGCGGTGGTGCTGTATCTGGTGGGGCAAACCCGCTGGGCGGCAGGCCGCCTGAGCGCCTGGATCAGCGACAACAGCGAATACCGCCTGTCGATAGGAAAAATCACCCACTCGTGGCGCCAGCCGGACCAGATCGGTCTGGAAGAGGTGCAGCTGGCGCGCAATGGCCAGCCGCAGGCGCTGGCCGCCAAACGCGTCGATCTCGGCCTCAGCCTGCGCCAAATCACCGAACCGCGCTATTTCCACAGCGTCACGCTGCGTGACGGCACGCTGAACGTGCAGCCGCAGACTGCTGCGCTGCCTGTACAGGCCGACGTGCTGCAGCTGAGCAACATGGCGCTGCAATCCAACGATAACGAGTGGCAGCTCAACGCGCAGCGGGTCAATGCCGGCATCACGCCGTGGCGCCCGCTGGCCGGCCATCTGCTGGGGGACAACAATCAGTTCCAGTTCAGCGCCGGTTCGATGACGCTGAACGGCATTCCCGCTTCGAAGGTGTTGGTGCAGGGGGAGCAAAAACAGGGCCAGCTGCTGTTGAACAATTTCGGCGCCGATCTGGCGCAGGGCGACCTGACCGGCGTGGCCAGCCGCGCCGCCGACGGCAGTTGGCAAGTGGATCGCCTGCGGCTGAGCGGCGTGCGCATGCAGACCCCGTTGACGCTGGCGGAATTCATGCAGCGCTTTACCACCCTGCCGCCGGTCACCCTCAAGCGTTTCGATCTGATCGATGCGCGCCTGGAAGGCAAGGCGTGGGCGTTTAACGATCTCGATCTGTCGCTGCAAAACGTCAGCATCGAAAAAGGCGACTGGCGCAGCGAAGACGGCTCGCTCAACGTCAATGCCAGCGATGTGATCAACGGCGGTTTCCACCTGATCGACCCGATCGCCACCCTGCGCCTCTCCTCCGCCGGCATCGCCATTCAGCAGTTCACCACCCGCTGGGAAGGCGGGCTGCTGCGCACCTCCGGCAACTGGCTGCGCGCCGGCAAACGCCTGCAGCTGGATGAAGTGGCCATGGCGGCGCTGGAGTACACCCTGCCTATCGACTGGCGCGAGCTGTGGCTGAAACCGCTGCCGGACTGGCTGGCGGAGGTGTACGTCACCAAGCTGACCACCAACCGCAATCTGATCATCGATATCAACCCGGCATTCCCGTTCCAGATCACCGCGCTGGACGGTTACGGCAGCAACCTGCTGCTGGCGCACGACCACCAGTGGGGCATTTGGTCCGGTTCGCTGAACCTGAACGGCAGCGAGGCCACCTTCAACAAAATCGATGTGCGGCGCCCTTCGCTGGCGCTGAACGCCGACGCCAACCAGATCGCCGTCACCGAGCTCAGCGCCTTTATGCCCAATGGGTTGCTTGAGGCCAAAGCGACCGTCGATCAGCTGCCGGGCAAGCCGTTCCAGCTGACGCTGCACGGCCGTTCGGTACCGCTCAATACCTTGCAGCAATGGGGATGGCAGCCGGTGCCGCTGACGGGCGACGGCAACCTTGAGCTGCAGTTGAAAGGGCTGTTGAACAGCGACGGGCCGTTCAAAGCTTCATTGAAGGGGACTCTGCAAGCCACCGCCGGCGACGGCCAGACGGTGAACCAACAGCTGCCGTAATCTATCGCGCGGCCCGCCGCCAGGCAGGGCCGCCGTTTTACTCTTCCAGCGCTTCGGAACCGCCCTGATCCAGCGGCACATCCGGCTCAGCCGGCAACACCATGTAGGTGCCTTCGAACACCGCGCCCTTATCCTCATCGCCGAACAGATGCACTTCGGCGTGCACGCGCGCGCGGCGGCCTCGCGCCAGACGCGCCAAATCACCGCTTAACGAACCGAGATCCGCCACCGCCCGCGGCCTGCCGGTGATCGGTTTGCTGTAGCGAATGTGCGCGTCCGCCAGAATGATGGTGCCACCGAGATGGCGCTCGCGCAGCAGCAGCCAAATCAGCCCCCAGGCGGTCAGCGTCGCCAGCGAGAACAGGCTGCCGGCAAACAGCGTATGGTGCGGGTTCTGGTTGCCGATCTCCGGCATGGTGGTGACGAAGCGCTGGCCGGTGTACTGGCTGATGCGCACGCCCATCTTTTCGCTCAGGGGGATATGTTCATACCAGGCCTGCTGCAATTGGCCGCACCAATCGGGGCGATGCAGGATATCGTCCAGCGTCGCTACCGGTTTGATCATCAAAAAGTGGCGGATCGGGGTGGTCTGCGGCGCAGTGATCTCGCCCTGATTGACGAACCCCAGCTTGGCAAAGAAATCCACCGCATCTTCACGGGCGCTGCACACCACCCGCTTCACGCCTTCCTGCCGCGCGACGGACTCCAGCGTCATCGCCACCAACGTCCCCAGCCCTTTATCCTGCAGCGTCGGGTCTACCGCCAGAAAACGGATCGCCGCCTCGTTGTCGGCATTGATGTACAGCCGCCCGATGGCGACGATTTTACCGGCCTCGTCCACCACCATTTGGTGATGGGCCATGGCGTCATAGGCATCCTTTTCCGAACCCACCGGCTGGTGCAGCGGCTTGCGCAGCATTTCCCAGCGAAACTGGTAATACTCTTTCAGTTCTTGCTCTGTTACGGGTACTCGTAGGTGATACATAGACGCCTGTTCTCCGAATGCTTAGACCTGTAGCCAGAATGTCACCGGACCATCGTTGACCAGCGCCACCTGCATGTCGGCGGCGAACTCGCCGGTCTGGGTCTCTACGCCGCGTTCGCGGCACTGGCCAACAAAATATTGATACAACCGATCGGCTTCCTGCGGCGCGGCGCCGCGCGAGAAGCTGGGCCGCATGCCTTTCTGGGTGTCCGCCGCCAGGGTGAACTGCGAAACGACCAGCACGCTGCCCCCGGCCTGCTGGACGTTGAGGTTCATCTTGTCGTTCTCGTCGCCGAAAATGCGGTATCCCAACACGCGTTCGCACAGGCGCTGCGCTTTTTGCTCGTTATCGCCCTGCTCCACGCCCAATAACACTAACAAACCGGGGCCAATTTTGCCTACCGTCTCGCCACCCACCGTGACGCTGGCGTTTAACACCCGTTGAATCAACGCAATCATTCCTGCTGCCCTTCTGCTTTTGGTTCCTGTTGCTCCGCCTTCTGCCGGCGGTAGTCGCGATATTCGCCGATGGTCACGGTGATTTCCGCGCCAAGTAACACGATACACCAGCTCCAGTAGACCCACAGGAATAAAATCGGGATCACCGCCAGCACGCCGTAAATCAGCTGATAGGAAGGGAACATGGTGACGTACAGCGCGAATCCCTTCTTGCCCAGCTCGAACAGCAATCCGGCCACCACCGCGCCAATCAGCGCGTCTTTGGGCGGCACGCGCACCGTCGGCACGATGCAATACAGCAGCCAGAAGGAGATGCACGACAAAATCAACGGGAAGATGCGCAGCACCTGATCCACCAGGCCATTGACGCCGGTCTGCGCCAGCCAGTTGAGCGACAGCAGGTAAGAACTGATGGCCATGCTGGCGCCCACCAGCAGCGGCCCCAGCGTCAGCACCATCCAGTACACGGCGAAGGAGAAGACGATCGGCCGTTTGTTCTTGCTGCGCCAGATGGTGTTCAGCACGCTGTCCACCGAGGAAATCAGCAACAGCGCAGTGACGATCAGCCCGCAGGTGCCGACGGCGGTCATCTTGTTGGAATTGGCGACGAACTGTTCCAGGTAGTTCTGGATCACGTTGCCGGCGGCCGGCACGAAATTGGAAAAGATAAAGCTCTTCAGCTGCTCGCTGATGTCGGAAAACATCGGGAAAGCCGCGAACAGCGCGAACACCACGGTGACCAGCGGCACCAGCGACAGCAGGGAAACATAGGCGAGATGGCCCGCCAACATCGTCAGGCCATCATGATCGATACGCTGGTACAGCAGCCGTCCGAAGGTGACGCCGGGCTTAATCGCAGAGGGCAGCTTCTTGCGGCGGAAAAACGACATGGTCACTCCTTGATGTCCGTTGATACGCCTTAAGCTTAACGCGCCCTGCGCTCATTGAGCAAAATAGGCCGGCACCACGTCGCGATCGGTGACGTGCACCGTCTTGATCCCCAGCGCCTGCGCGGCGAGGACGTTCGCCGGGTGATCGTCGAAGAACACCGCGTCGGCGGCGGCGGTGTTTTCCGCGGCCAGCACATGTTGATAGATATCGGCCTCCGGCTTGCGCATGCCGAGATCTTGCGACAAATAGAGATGATCGGCGGCGGCGGCCACTTCAGGATAGTGCTGCGGCCAGTAGTTGCAGTGCAGACGGTTGGTGTTCGACAGCACCACCACCCGGTGACCTTCGTTGCGCAGGCGCTGCATGATGTCGATCACTTCCGGGCGCAGCGCGACAAATACCGCCTGCCAGCCGGTGGCGAATTGTTCGAAGCTGAGCGCAATGCCCATTTCATCGCACAGCTTGCCGGCGAAGTCTTCGTCGCTGATTTCACCGCGCTCATGTTGCTGGAACACCTCACCCATGGTGAAACGATCGGACAACACCGCCAACGGCGTGCCGCTCAAATTGCTCCACACGCCCAGCACACGCTTGAAATCGATATCGACGATCACATTACCTAAATCAAAGATATACAGCATAGTCCTCTCCTGATGGGCCGGTGAGATTTCACTGTAGCGGGAAAAGGAACAGCTGAACAGGGAGCGAACGGAAAAGCGCATAGCGCGCCGCACAAACGGGGAACAACAGAGGAAAAAACTCAGGGCGCGAGAGCCGCGCCCTAAGCATGAGACACTCAATCAGCGATTAAGCGTCTTTTGGACCGCGGCTGGCACGCTTACGATCGTTTTCCGTCAGGTGACGCTTACGGATACGGATCGAGGTTGGCGTCACTTCTACCAGTTCGTCGTCATCGATGAACTCCAGAGCTTGCTCCAGGGTCATTTTGATGGCCGGAACCAGGGTAGTCGCTTCGTCAGTACCGGAAGCACGCATGTTGGTCAGCTTCTTACCGGTCAGGCAGTTTACGGTCAGGTCGTTGGAACGTGAGTGAATACCGATGATCTGGCCTTCATACACTTCCGCACCGTGGCCCAGGAACAGCTTGCCGCGATCCTGCAGGCCGAACAGCGCGAACGCGACCGCTTTGCCTTGGCCGTTGGAGATCAGCACGCCGTTCTGACGCTGGCCCACTTCGCCCGGACGCACGTCGTCGTAGTGGCTGAAGGTGGAGTACAGCAGGCCGGTACCCGAAGTCATAGTCATGAATTCGTTACGGAAGCCGATCAGACCGCGGCTTGGGATCACGTAGTCGAGACGCACGCGACCCTTACCGTCCGGATCCATGTTTTTCAGGTCGGCTTTACGCTCACCCATCGCTTGCATCACGGAACCCTGATGCTGCTCTTCGATATCCAGCGTTACGTTCTCGAATGGCTCCTGCTTGCGGCCATCGATTTCGCGGAAGATAACTTTCGGACGGGAAACCGCCAGCTCGAAACCTTCGCGACGCATGTTTTCGATCAGCACCGACAGGTGCAGCTCGCCACGACCGGATACGCGGAAGGCGTCCGCATCGTCGGTTTCTTCGACGCGCAGCGCCACGTTGTGCACCAGCTCTTTGTTCAGACGGTCAAGGATCTGACGCGAGGTCACGTACTTGCCTTCTTTACCGCAGAACGGCGAGGTGTTGACGTTGAAGAACATGGTTACGGTCGGTTCGTCGACGGACAGCGCCGGCAGCGCTTCTACGGCGTTGGTGTCGCAGATGGTGTCGGAGATGTTCAGCTCGCCCAGGCCGGTGATGGCGATGATGTCGCCCGCTTCCGCCAGGGTGCTGTCGATACGCTCCAGACCCAGGTGACCCAGCACTTTACCCACTTTACCGTTGCGAGTTTTGCCTTCGCTGTCGATGATGGTGACCTGCTGGTTCGGCTTCACTTTACCGCGCTTGATGCGGCCGATGCCGATAACGCCCAGGTAGTTGTTGTAGTCCAACTGGGAGATCTGCATCTGGAATGGCGCTTCCAGCTCAACCTGCGGCGCAGACACGTGGTCGACGATCGCCTGATACAGCGGGGTCATGTCTTCCGCCATGTCGGTGTGGTCGACGCCGGCGATGCCGTTCAACGCAGAAGCGTAGATGATCGGGAAGTCGAGCTGCTCGTCGGTCGCGTCGAGGTTCACGAACAGGTCGAACACCTGATCCACAACCCAGTCAGGGCGCGCGCCAGGGCGGTCAACCTTGTTGATGACCACGATCGGCTTCAGACCGTTGGCGAAAGCCTTCTTGGTCACGAAGCGGGTTTGCGGCATAGGGCCATCCATTGCATCCACAACCAGCAGCACCGAGTCAACCATCGACATCACGCGCTCTACCTCACCGCCGAAGTCGGCGTGTCCAGGGGTATCCACGATGTTGATACGGTAACCGTTCCAATTAATGGCGGTGTTTTTTGCGAGGATGGTAATCCCACGCTCTTTCTCCAAATCGTTGGAGTCCATTACGCGTTCGGTGGCTTCCGCACGCTCTCCGAAAGTACCGGATTGTTGCAGCAGCTTATCAACCAGGGTGGTTTTACCATGGTCAACGTGGGCAATAATGGCGATGTTACGCAAATTTTCGATCACAGCTTTGCCTCGGGCATTAGAAATAGCGCGCTATTGTACACGTATTAAGCGAGGGACTAAACAAGATCACAACCATCTCTTATAAACAACCGCGTACCGGTCAGTTTGTGATCCCTTTCACGGTGCAAAAAGCCGCAATCGTTGCACTTTTGCACCATTTCAGTGCCCACGCCCACACCAATTGCACCATTTCAGTGCAATTTATCACTGATGGTGCATACTGTGGTTGGGTAAAACCCGCGCAGAAAGGCGATGAAAGCCTTTTTTAAAAGTTGGCACGCTTTTCGCTTTAGTCTTTTCAAGGCGAAAAAAAGCCAGTTCCACAGATTCGTTCCACGACGACGACAATGATAAACCGGGAGAGTTAAGTATGTCCGCTGAACACGTTTTGACGATGCTGAATGAGCATGAAGTGAAATTCGTAGACCTGCGTTTCACTGACACCAAGGGTAAGGAACAGCACGTGACTATCCCGGCTCACCAGGTAAACGCCGACTTCTTCGAAGAAGGTAAAATGTTTGACGGCTCCTCTATCGGTGGTTGGAAGGGCATCAACGAATCTGACATGGTGCTGATGCCGGACGCCAGCACGGCGGTTCTGGATCCGTTCTTCGAAGAACCTACGCTGATCATTCGCTGTGACATTCTCGAGCCGGGCACCATGCAAGGCTACGATCGCGACCCGCGCTCCATCTCCAAACGCGCCGAAGACTTCCTGCGCTCCTCCGGCATCGCGGACACCGTGCTGTTCGGGCCAGAGCCTGAGTTCTTCCTGTTCGACGACATCCGCTTCGGCAGCAGCATCCGCGGTTCCCACGTGGCCATCGACGACATCGAAGGCGCCTGGAACTCCGGCACAAAATACGACGGCGGCAACAAAGGCCACCGTCCGGCGGTGAAAGGCGGTTACTTCCCGGTTCCACCGGTCGACTCTTCGCAGGATCTGCGTTCCACCATGTGTCTGACCATGGAAGAGATGGGCCTGGTGGTTGAAGCGCACCACCACGAAGTGGCGACCGCCGGTCAGAACGAAGTGGCAACCCGCTTCAACACCATGACCAAGAAAGCCGACGAAATTCAGATCTACAAATACGTGGTGCACAACGTGGCGCACGCCTTCGGTAAAACCGCGACCTTCATGCCGAAGCCCATGTTCGGCGACAACGGTTCCGGCATGCACTGCCACATGTCGCTGTCCAAGAACGGCACCAACCTGTTCGCCGGCGACAAATACGGCGGCCTGTCTGAAACCGCACTGTTCTACATCGGCGGCATCATCAAGCACGCCAAGGCGATCAACGCGCTGGCCAACCCGACCACCAACTCGTACAAACGTCTGGTGCCAGGCTACGAAGCGCCGGTGATGCTGGCTTACTCCGCCCGTAACCGCTCCGCGTCCATCCGTATCCCGGTGGTCGCCAGCCCGAAAGCGCGCCGCATCGAAGCCCGCTTCCCGGATCCGGCGGCTAACCCATACCTGTGCTTCGCCGCGCTGCTGATGGCCGGCCTGGACGGCATCATCAACAAGATCCACCCTGGCGATGCCATGGACAAGAACCTGTACGACCTGCCGCCGGAAGAAGAAGCCGAGATCCCAAAAGTGGCCGGCTCGCTGGACGAGGCGATGGCCGCACTGAACGAAGACCGCGAGTTCCTGACCCGCGGCGGCGTGTTCACCGACGATGCGATCGATGCCTACATCGAACTGCGCAAAGAAGAGATGGACCGCGTTCGCATGACGCCACACCCGGTCGAGTTCGAACTGTACTACAGCGTCTAAGCCCTACCCGCGCCGTCTGCAAAGGCGGACGGCGCCCACAATTTTTGTTATCGCTTTTTTGTTGCCGTGGAAACTTTCAGCCCATCTTCGGATGGGTTTTTTTCTCCACCGTATTTTCTGCAAAACTATTCCATACCGCGCCTATCCCGGATGGAGTAGGATAGATGCACTAAAAAGGTGCAGGAGTCTGCTGTATGGCAACTGGCAAGCTGCCCGATGCTGGGCAGATCCTCAATTCACTCATCAACAGCATCCTGCTGTTGGATGACTCACTGGCGGTTCACTACGCCAACCCTGCGGCACAGCAGCTGCTGGCGCAAAGCTCCCGCAAGCTGTTCGGCACGCCGCTGCCCGATTTGCTCGGCTATTTTTCGCTGAACGTCTCTCTGATGCATGAAAGTCTGCGCGCCGGTCAGGGCTTCACCGACAACGAAGTGACCCTGGTGGTCGATGGCCGCGCGCATATTCTTTCCCTGACTGCTCAGGCGCTGCCGGAAGGCTATATCCTGGTCGAGCTGGCGCCGATGGACAATCAGCGCCGCCTGAGCCAGGAACAGCTGCAGCATGCCCAACAGGTGGCGGCCCGCGATCTGGTGCGCGGTTTGGCGCACGAGATTAAAAACCCGCTGGGCGGCCTGCGCGGCGCGGCGCAGCTGCTGGCCAAGGCGCTGCCCGATCCGGCGCTGACCGAATACACCAAGGTGATCATTGAGCAGGCCGATCGGCTGCGCAATCTGGTGGATCGTCTGCTCGGGCCGCAGCGGCCCGGCCAGCACATCACCCAGAGCATCCATCAGGTCGCGGAGCGCGTCTGCCAGCTGGTGTCGCTGGAAATGCCGGATAACGTCACGCTGGTGCGCGACTACGATCCCAGCCTGCCGGAAATGGCCCACGACCCGGATCAGATAGAGCAGGTGCTGCTGAACATCACCCGCAATGCGCTGCAGGCGCTGGGTGAGGCGGGCGGCACCATCACGCTACGCACCCGCACCGCGTTTCAGATTACGTTGCACGGCACCCGCTATCGCCTGGCGGCGCGCATCGACGTCGAAGACGACGGCCCCGGCGTGCCGGCGCAGCTGCAGGACACGCTGTTCTACCCGATGGTCAGCGGCCGTGAAGGCGGTACCGGCCTGGGATTATCCATCGCCCGCAATCTGATCGATCAGCATTGCGGAAAAATTGAGTTCAACAGTTGGCCAGGTCATACCGAATTCTCGGTCTACCTGCCCATTCGCCAGTGAGGTTTGCAATGCAACGAGGGATAGTCTGGATCGTCGATGACGATAGCTCCATCCGCTGGGTGCTTGAGCGCGCGCTCACCGGCGCGGGCCTGAGCTGCGCCACCTTCGAAGGCGGCAATGACGTGCTGGAAGCCTTGGCCACGCAAACCCCCGACGTGCTGCTGTCCGATATCCGCATGCCGGGCATTGATGGTCTGGCGCTGCTCAAGCAGATCAAACAGCGCCACCCGATGCTGCCGGTGATCATCATGACCGCGCATTCGGATTTGGACGCCGCCGTCAGCGCCTATCAACAAGGGGCCTTCGACTACCTGCCGAAGCCGTTCGACATCGACGAAGCGGTGGCGCTGGTCGAGCGCGCCATCAGCCATTATCAGGAACAGCAGCAGCCGGTGCGCAGCCAGCCGGCCAGCGATCCGGCGGCGGACATCATCGGCGAAGCGCCGGCGATGCAGGACGTGTTTCGCATCATCGGCCGGCTCTCGCGTTCGTCGATCAGCGTGCTGATCAACGGCGAATCCGGCACCGGTAAAGAGCTGGTGGCACATGCGCTGCACCGCCACAGCCCGCGCGCCAAATCACCGTTCATCGCCCTGAATATGGCCGCTATTCCCAAGGATCTGATCGAGTCCGAGCTGTTCGGCCACGAGAAAGGCGCCTTCACCGGCGCTAACCAAATCCGTCAGGGGCGCTTTGAACAGGCCGACGGCGGCACGCTGTTCCTCGACGAGATCGGCGATATGCCGCTCGACGTGCAAACGCGCCTGCTGCGGGTGCTGGCGGACGGCCAGTTCTACCGGGTCGGCGGCTATGCGCCGGTGAAGGTCGACGTACGCATCATCGCCGCCACGCACCAGAACCTGGAGCTGCGGGTACAGGAAGGCAAGTTCCGCGAGGATCTGTTCCACCGCCTGAACGTGATCCGCGTACACCTGCCGCCGCTGCGCGAACGTCGTGAAGACATCCCGCGGCTGGCGCGCCACTTCCTGCAGATCGCCGCCAAGGAGCTGGGCGTCGAGGCCAAGAACCTGCATCCGGAAACCGAAACCGCGCTGACCCGCCTGCCCTGGCCGGGCAACGTGCGCCAGCTGGAGAACACCTGCCGCTGGCTGACGGTGATGGCCGCCGGGCAAGAGGTGCTGATTCAGGATCTGCCGGGCGAACTGTTCGAAACCGCCGCGCCGGAAAGCCCCAGCCACAGTCTGCCGGACAGCTGGGCCACGCTGCTGGCGCAGTGGGCCGATCGCGCGCTGCGTTCCGGTCATCAAAATCTGCTGTCGGAAGCGCAGCCGGAAATGGAGCGCACGCTGCTCACCACCGCCCTGCGCCACACCCAAGGGCACAAACAGGAAGCCGCGCGCCTGCTGGGCTGGGGGCGCAATACCCTCACCCGCAAGCTTAAAGAGCTGGGCATGGAATAGGAACGGGGTGGATGATGAAAAACGCAGTCCGGCGCACAAAAAAACGCCAACCACAGACTTTACAGCCGGCGCGGGCGCAGTATGATCGTGTCGCACACTCTGGAGGTTGACGATGCTGGACTCATTCATCGTATTCATTTCTCAGGGCGCGGAGCTGGGCTCCGCCGCCAGCCACACCCCGCAGGCGGCGGTCGCCGCGGTGTTGTGCGCCGCGCTGATTAACTTCTTCAGTTAAAAAAACAGCCGCATCAGCGGCTGTTTTTTCATCCTCAGATCACCCGAGAGAACTGCTGGCTGCGCGCCTGTTGCCGCAGATAGCGGTCGAAGCACATGCAAATATTGCGGATCAGCAAGCGCCCGCGCGGCGTGACGCGAATGCCCTGCTCGTCGCGCTCCACCAGCCCATCGCGTTCAAACGGCGCCAGCAGTTGCAGGTCTTCGGCGAAGTAAGCGGTGAAATCGATGCCGTATTGCCGTTCGAGCGGCTGATACGCCAACCGGAAGTTGCAGATCAGGGTTTTGATCAGATCGCGCCGCAGACAATCGTCGTCCGTCAGCGCCAGCCCGCGCCACAGGGCGTTGCCCTGCGCCGGTACGCTCTCATAGTAATGCTTCAGCTCTTTCTGATTCTGCGCATAGCTGTCGCCGAGCATGCTGATGGCCGACACGCCCAACCCCAGCAGATCGCTGTCGCCCTGGGTGGTGTAGCCCTGGAAATTGCGGTGCAGCTTGCCTTCGCGTTGCGCAATCGCCAGCTCATCGTCCGGGCGTGCAAAGTGATCCATACCGATGAACTGATAGCCGGCGTCAGTCAGGAACGCGATGCTCTGCTGCAGGATATCCAGCTTCTGCTGCGCGCTGGGCAGATCGGCGTCTTTGATTTTGCGCTGGGCGGCGAATAAATTCGGCATATGCGCGTAGTTGAACACGCTGAGGCGATCGGGATTCAGTTCAGCCACCCGCTGCAGGGTGAAGGCGAAACTTTCCGGCGTCTGTTTCGGCAGGCCGTAGATCAGATCGATATTGGTCGAGCGGAAGCCCAGCGCTTTGGCCCGCTCGATCAGGGCGAAAATGAAGGCTTCATCCTGCTCGCGGTTGACCAACTGCTGCACCTGCTTGTTGAAATCCTGCACCCCCATGCTCAAACGGTTAAAGCCTTCGGCGCGTAAATGATCGAGCACATCCAGCGCTATCTCGCGCGGATCGACTTCGATCGACATCTCCGCATCGGGCAGAAAATCAAAATGTTCGCGCAGCGCCGCCACCAGCCGGCTGATTTGCGCTTTATCCAGATAGGTTGGCGTACCGCCGCCCCAGTGCATCTGACCGACCTTGCGGCCGGCGAACAGCGGCGCACGGCTGGCGATCTCTTGCGCCAAAACGTTCAGGTATTCGTCGGCCTTGTGCGTCTGGCGCGTCACCAGCTTGTTGCAGCCGCAGAAATAGCACAGCTTATGGCAGAAAGGGATATGCACATACAGCGACAGCGGGCGCTCAGGGTAGCGCGCCGCGGCGCGTTGAAACGCCGCTTCGTCGTAACGCTGGTTAAATTCCAGCGCCGTGGGGTATGAGGTATAACGCGGCCCTGAGTAGTTATATTTTTGGATCAGGGCCAAATCCCAGACAATCGTCTGCTCTGACATGCTCACTCCTTCCGATATCTTTTTCTACCGGGCCGGGAGAGAGGCGGTTGTCTGCGCTGTCTGGCCACGGAAGCGCTGCGAAAACGCGCTTTGCGCTTAGACAGCCGCCATAGTTTACCGAATAACCACAGCAGATAACACATCAAGAGTAGGGCTATTGTCGGGATCAGCCACATGGCGCGTTAAAAAGCGTCCTTCGGGTTGCCGCCTTTCAGCAGCTTCAGAATATCTTCCTGCTTCTCTTCTTCTTCCTCATCGTCTTCATCGCCCAGCTCGATGCCCAGCACGTCCATCAGCACATCGATGCGATCCAACGTCTTGTCGACATACGCCTGCTCTTGCGCGTTCAGCGTTTCGCCATCGTCGATGCGATCCAGCAGCGCGTTCAGGCGTTCGTCATTTTCCAGCTTCGCCAGCTCTTCTTCCGGCGACAGGCGCGGTTTCGCTTCGGCCTTTGGCTTCGGTTGCGGTTTAGCCTTCACTTTGGTTTCATCGACCACCAGCGCAACCGGCACTTTACTGCCGATACGCGGATCTTTGGCTTCCGCCGCCGATTTATTTTTCTGGCTGCCGGACTCGACCTGAGTGCGTGAACCGGAAGCGTGACCGCGGCGTTTTTTCAGGCGTTTGCGCTCGCGCGCTTCCTGATCGAGCTCCATACGGCTTTTCTTTTTCGTTTTTGACTTCGCCGCGCTGCCGCGAGGTGCTTTTGATGGCTGGTTCATAGCGTGTGCTCTTAGGTATGTAGATTCAGTATAGAATTGCGGCGGAATCTAGCAGAAAGCGGACAAAGAAAAAAGGCGGCAGGTTAAACCTGCCGCCTATTTCGCACCTTCTTGCGAAGGGTAT
The DNA here is from genome assembly GCF_022678525.1 of Serratia sp. PGPR-27. Classification (NCBI taxonomy): domain Bacteria; kingdom Pseudomonadati; phylum Pseudomonadota; class Gammaproteobacteria; order Enterobacterales; family Yersiniaceae; genus Serratia; species Serratia sp. PGPR-27. The sequence goes on from NZ_JALBYS010000011.1 coordinate 110,454, forward strand.
TCCTGTTACGCGCTCCTTGCGTACATGCAACATCCCGGTTTTTCCTTCTGCTATAACCGCATTCCCTGCCACTACGTCCTTCATCCTGAAAGGAAAATCGTCCATGGCGCAATCCATTCGCATCCGCTCTTCCCGAGCGCGCTTCCTGCGGGCATCCAAACTGCCGATACTTCACCATCCGATGTGCCTGCCGCCTATTCCGGTGCGAAAGGGTCACTTCCTTTTGTGTTCATCCTGGCACTCATTGCACGCCCTGTGCATTCCCTGAGATTTGTCATCCTTCCCGGATGTTCCCTAATCCTGCGCAACCCTGCGTTAACGAGTACTTTACGTTATTGTTGCGAAGGCTCAAGGCACCTGACACCGATTTGACTGACATTTCCACACAACGAAAAAACAACATGTTGTTTTTAAAATAAAAACAGAAATATTACTTTCGAATAAAGCGACATTACCCGCGATTCGAATGGCAAATGTCTCACAACGTACGGTCGGCTTAACTGTTGTTTTATCGCGCCCCGCCGCTTAAAAACGGAGAAACACGCCATTTTTACCGCTGATGCAGTTATAATCGCCAACCAGTTAGCCATCCTCACGGAGACGAAAAATTTTGACCAGCAAGAACTACAACTATCATGTGACCCATTTCGTCACCAGCGCACCCGATATTCGCCATCTTCCGGGGGATGCAGGAATTGAAGTCGCCTTTGCCGGCCGTTCCAACGCCGGTAAATCCAGCGCGCTGAATACGCTGACCAACCAAAAAAGCCTGGCGCGCACCAGTAAGACACCGGGGCGCACCCAGCTGATCAACCTGTTCGAAGTGGAAGACGGCATTCGTCTGGTCGACCTGCCGGGTTATGGCTACGCCGAAGTGCCGGAAGAAATGAAGCGCAAATGGCAACGCGCGCTGGGCGAATACCTGCAGATGCGCAACAGCCTGAAAGGGCTGGTGGTGCTGATGGATATCCGCCATCCGCTGAAAGATCTCGACCAGCAGATGATCCAGTGGGCGGTCGACGTCGGCACGCCGGTGCTGGTGTTGCTGACCAAGGCCGACAAGCTGGCCTCCGGCGCACGCAAGGCGCAGCTCAACATGGTGCGTGAAGCGGTGCTGCCGTTTATGGGGGATATCCAGGTCGAAGCCTTCTCATCGCTGAAAAAGATCGGCGTCGACAAGCTGCGCCAGAAGCTGGACACCTGGTTTAACGAGATCCCGCCGGAAGTGCTGCCGGAAGAGGACATCGGCGAATAAGCCCTGATCGCACGTTTGAGCCGATGCCTCGCCGCATCGGCTTTTTTATGCCCGCAGATCGGCCGCAGGCGGGATTTTTTGTTATCTAATTACACTTTTGAAATAAAGCCATCATAAAGACTTATTGCCAAAACGGGCTTGTCTCGCCGAATTACGCGGATTGAGGGAGCGAAAGCTGAAATGAAAAGCGGGGCCGAGCGATAGGAAAAACGTATGGTTTGCTGCTGTTTTTACAATAAAAAACGCCCCAGTCAATACTGACTGGGGCGGCTAAATATTCAGCCAAATCCGATTACGTGAAGTAAAAGGTCTGAAAGATAGAACATCTTACCTCTGTACCCTACGCCTGTAACTCTACATCATTTTTTCGCAGGGAAAAAGAATTTTTTGTAGTTTACTTACACAATTTGCGGCGCAAGAACGGCGAAGTTGGGGAAACTATCGCCGCATCTTGTAGCTTAATTACGAAAAGTGCTTAGCTTCTCGCCAGTTAGCGCATACGGCGATAACCCGGCGATCAGTGCGCTTCATCCCAGTTCATGCCGACGCCCACATCGACCTTCAGCGGCACCGCCAGGGCCATGCTGCCTTCCATCAGTTGGCGGATGCGCTGGCTGGCTTCTTCGATCACCGATTCATGCACCTCGAACACCAATTCATCGTGCACCTGCATGATCGCGCGCACCAAGGGCTTCTCCTGCCCTTGCAGCCAGGCGTCGACCTCGATCATCGCACGCTTGATGATATCGGCTGCCGTGCCCTGCATCGGGGCGTTGATGGCGGCGCGCTCGGCCGCCTTGCGGCGCATGGCGTTGCTGGAGCGGACGTCCGGCAGATACAGACGGCGGCCGTCCAGCGTGCTGACATAGCCCTGCTCGGAAGCCTGCTGACGGGTGCGCTCCATGTAATCCAGCACGCCCGGGTAACGCTCGAAGTAGAGATCCATATAGCGCTGGGCTTCCCCACGCGGGATCCCCAACTGACGCGCCAGGCCGAAGGCGCTCATGCCGTAAATCAAACCAAAGTTAATCGCCTTGGCGCTGCGGCGCTGCTCGCCGGTCACTTTATCCAACGGCACGCCGAAAACTTCCGACGCCGTGGCGCGGTGAATGTCTTTCCCTTCGGCAAAGGCCTTCAGCAGCCCCTCATCCTGTGACAGATGCGCCATGATGCGCAGCTCGATCTGCGAGTAGTCGGCAGCAACGATGCGGTAGCCTTCCGGCGCAATAAAGGCCTGGCGAATGCGCCGCCCTTCTTCGTTGCGCACCGGGATATTCTGCAGGTTCGGATCACTCGAGGAGAGGCGGCCGGTGGCGGTCACCGCCTGATGGTACGAGGTATGCACCCGGCCGCTGACCGGATTGATCATCAGCGGCAGCTTGTCGGTATAGGTGGTCTTCAGCTTCGCCAGGCCGCGGTATTCCAGGATCACCTTCGGCAGCGGGTAGTCCAGCGCCAGCTCGGCCAGCACCTCTTCGTTGGTGGACGGTGCCCCGCCCGGGGTTTTCTTCAGCACCGGCAGCTTTTGTTTTTCGTACAGGATCGCCTGCAGCTGCTTGGTCGACGCCAGGTTGAACGGCTCTTCCGCCAGCTCGTGGGCCTGCGCCTCCAACTCTGCCAGACGCTTGGCCAACTCCTGGGAGTGGGCCGACAAAATGGCCGGATCGATCAGCACCCCGGTGCGTTCAATATGCGACAGTACCGGCAGCAGCGGCATTTCAATCTCATTGAATACCGTCAGCAGTTCCGCGCTCTGTTTCAGCTGCGGCCACATCGCCAGGTGCAGCTGCAGCGTGACATCGGCGTCTTCGGCGGCGTAAGGCGCCGCCTGCTCCAGCGCGATCTGATTGAACGTCAGCTGGTTCTTGCCCTTGCCGGCGATCTCTTCGAAGGTGATGGTTTTGTGGCCCAGATAACGGTCGGCCAGGCTGTCCATATCATGACGGCCGCCGACGCTGTCCAGCACATAGGACTCCAGCATGGTGTCGTAGGCGATGCCGCGCATCTCGATGCCGTAACGCGCCAGCAGGCTCATGTCGAACTTCAGGTTTTGCCCGACCTTGAGCGCCTTCTCGTCTTCCAGCAGCGGCTTGAGCGCCTCCAGCACGTAAGCGCGATCCAGCTGCGCCGGCGCATCCAGGTAATCGTGCGCCACCGGCAAATAAGCCGCTTCGCCCGGCGCGACCGCGAAGGACAGGCCGATCAGGTTGGCAGTCAGGGTATCCAGACCGTCGGTTTCGGTATCGAAGGCAAATACGTCGGCCTTTTTCAACCGCGCCAGCCAGTCGGTAAAGGTCGCTTCATCCAGGATAGTGACATACCCGTCCTGGGACAGCTTGGCTTCCGCCAAGGCTTTCGGCGCTTCCACGGCGGCTGCCGGTTTGGCGACGCCGGCAGCTTTCGCGCCCGCGCCTTTCTTGTTTTCCAGCCAGACGCCGGCTTCCACGTCCGCCAGCCAGCGTTTGAACTCGTACTGTTTGAACAGCTGTTGCAGCGTATCGACATCCGGCTCGGAGACCGTCAGGTCCGCGCAGGTCAGATCCAGTTCGACGTCGGTTTTGATCGTCGCCAGCTTATAGGAGAGGTACGCGACCTCTTTGTTCTGCTCCAGCTTGGCCGCCATGGTTTTGGCGCCGCGGAAGCTCAGCGTGGCGATGTTCTCCAGATTGCCGTACAGCGCATCCAGCCCGCCGATCCCCTGCAGCAACGCCTGGGCGGTTTTCTCGCCCACGCCCGGCACGCCGGGAATGTTGTCCGATGAATCGCCCATCAGCGCCAGGAAGTCGATGATCAACTCCGGCGGAATGCCGTACTTGTCGCACACTTCCTGCGGGCCGAGGATCGTGTTGTTCATGGTGTTGATCAGGGTGACGTTCGGCGTCACCAGCTGCGCCATGTCTTTGTCGCCGGTGCTGATCAGCACCGCATGGCCGGCCTTTTCGGCCTCCAGCGCCAGCGTACCGATAACGTCGTCCGCCTCAACGCCGGGTGTCACCAGCAGCGGCAGGCCCATCGCTTTGACCATGCTGTGCAGCGGCTCGATCTGCGCGCGCAGATCGTCCGGCATCGGCGGCCGGTGTGATTTGTATTCAGCGAAGAGATCATCGCGGAAGGTCTTCCCTTTGGCATCAAACACCACGGCAACGTGGCTCGGTTGATACTGCAGCAGCAGGCTGCGCAGCATATTCAGCACGCCGTACATCGCGCCGGTCGGCTCGCCCGCCGAGTTGGTCAGCGGCGGGAAGGCGTGATAAGCGCGGTAGAGGTAGGAGGAACCGTCAACCAGGATTAGTGGGTTTTCTGCAATCTGGGCCATAGCGTTTCTTTATCGTGATCGGACATAGGGGTAAGCATGCCATAGCTGGCCGCCGGAGACGAACCTTAGCGTGCATTGCGGACAAAAATGATGTGATTGTGTGCGAGGATCCGCAAGATCTTACCTGTGGATAACTTTGTGCATAGAAAAGAGACCGAATTATAACGCTGCGATTATCGTTATAACGGCGAATAAAATTCCTATTTAAATCACCGCGTTAAAAGAACGAATTCCGGCGATGCTTTATTACTGGCATTTATTGAATTTGTGGATATAACTTTCGCCGGATTTTAATCGCACTATTAATCAAATTCGGCGCCTCAATTACCATAGCACAAGCTGGACAAGTTGCACGAAAACTCAGCAAATGGTTATCCATCGAGACGAAAAACAGTGATTTTTAGCGGCGCTTTACCCCGGCGATTTCTGTTAAAATGCGTTTTTGTTCATGCGCTTTGGCATGCAACGATGTTCCCAACAACCGTCAGCCCATAATCATGCCAAGATTGTTAACGCCTGTTATCTTTATCATTTCCGTCATACTTACCATTCTGGTGACGGTGTTGTGCTCCATCCCCATCACGCTGGCCGGCATCGTGAAACTCCTGGTGCCCATTCCCGCCGTCTGGCGATATATCTCGGCTTTCGCCGATTTCATGATGTGGTGTTGGTGCCAAGGGCTGGCGTTGTTATTGCGCATTAACGGGCAATTGCGTTGGGATATTGAAGGGCTGGAAGGGTTGGATCGCAAAAACTGGTATCTGCTGATCAGCAACCACGAAAGCTGGTCGGACATTGTTGTGTTATGCGTGCTGTTCAGAAATCATATTCCAATGAATAAGTATTTCCTCAAGCAACAGCTCGCCTGGGTGCCTTTTGTCGGCCTGGCCTGCTGGGCGCTGGATATGCCATTCATGAAGCGTTATTCCCGCGCCTATTTGCTCAAGCACCCGGAAAAACGCGGCAAGGATATCGAAACGACGCGCCGTTCCTGCGAAAAATTCCGCCAGCGCCCAACCACCATCGTCAATTTCGTCGAGGGTTCGCGCTTCACTGAAGCCAAGAAAATTAAAAGCAATTCGCCGTATCGCAATTTGCTGGCGCCTAAAGCCGCCGGCATCGCGTTTACCCTTAGCGCGCTGGGCAATCAGTTCGACAAAGTGTTGAACGTTACTCTGCTCTATCCGGAAAATAACCAGCGGCCTTTTATGGATATGCTGTGTGGGCGGCTGACGCGTATCGTGGTGAGAATAGAGACGCTGCCGATCGATGAAACCCTGCACGGCGACTACTTCAACGACAAACAGTTCAAGCGGCGCTTCCAGCTGTGGCTGAATACGCTGTGGCAGGAAAAAGACCGGTTGCTGGATAAATTGAAGCGGCAATACGGATAAAAAAACGCCGGCGATGCCGGCGTTTTTCATGTTGAATCAGGCTTATTTCTGCTGGCTGAGGAATTTAACCACATCGGCGAACTGCTTCACGTAAGCGTCCATCGAGCTGGTGTCCAGGCCATCGTTTTTCACCATGTATTTGCCGTTGACGAATACCGCCGGCACGCCGCGCAGCTGCAGATCTTCTGCGGCTTTCTCCTGTTGAACCACCAGAGATTTCACCACGAAGCTGTTCCAGGCCGCGTCATAATCTGCGGCGGTCACGCCCGCTTTCACGAAGACGTTGCGGATATCGTCCGGCGTTTGCACGGTCTGGGTTTTCTGCACCGCTTCAAACATCAGCGGGCTCACCTTGTCTTCCACGCCCAGCGCCATCGCCACCGCCCACGCCTGAGTCAGCTGTTTGCCCAACGGCCCCAGGAACTCCACGTGGTACTTGGTCATTTTGGTGCCGGCAGGCAGCGCTTTCTTTACGTTCTCAGACACATGATAGACCTGCTCGAACTGGTAGCAGTGCGGGCAGTAGAAGGAGAAGAACTCCAACACCTGCGGCTCGCCGGTCACCGGTTTGTCCAGAGTCACATACTGAGCGCCATCGCTAAACTGTGCCGCCGAGGCACTGAATGCCATTACCATGCCAACGAGCGCCAACCATATTTTTTTCATAAGACTAAACTCTCCATTGTGTTAAAGCTTCAATACATTGGCGTCAGCTGCAGAGGGGGCTCCTGCAACAGCTTAACCTGTTCGGTGAAGGCCGCAGTCTGAGACAACCAGAAATCAGACTCCGCCATCCACGGAAAACTCTTAGGGAAGGCCGGATCCTGCCAGCGGCGAGCGACCCAGGCCAGGTAATACACCATGCGCATCGCCCGCAGTGGTTCAATCAACGCCAGCTCGCGCTGATCGAACTCGGCAAATTCGCTATACGCCTCCAGCAAGACATCCAGCTGCATCAGTTGATCGCGACGTTCGCCGTGCAGCAACATCCACAGATCCTGCACTGCCGGGCCGTTGCGCGCGTCATCAAGATCGACGAACAGCGGGCCATCGCGCCACAGAATATTGCCCGGATGGCAATCACCGTGCAAACGGCGCGGCTGCCAGTTCAGATGCCAGTGCGACTTGATCGCCGCAATCAGATCATCCGTCACCTGCAGGAACGCGTCACGCTGCGTTGCCGGTAGCAGCTCGCAATCGGCCAGCACCTGGCGCGGGGCGGTGAGGTACTCTTCAATCCCCATCGTTGGCCGCTCGGCAAACAAACGCTCACCGCCGACCTGGTGGATACGCCCCAGAAAACGGCCCACCCATTCCAACTGATCCAGATTGTCTATCTCGTATTGCCGGCCCCCCACGCTGGGGAACAGGGCAAAGAAAAAGCCGCCGTGCGTATGCAGCGTAGCGCCTTGCAGCGCCAGCGGCGCCACCGCCGGGATCTCCGCGCCGGCCAGATCCAGAGCGAACTGATGTTCCTCACCGATCTGTGCGGCGCTCCAGCGCTCCGGGCGGTAAAACTTCACCACGTAGCGCCGGCGATCTTCGTCCATAAACTGATAGACGCGGTTCTCGTAGCTGTTCAGCGCCGTGAGGCCGGAATCGACGCGCAGGCCAACTCCTTCTAGCGCGTCCATAATCAAATCTGGCGACAGGGTTTCGAAATTAAAAGCAGAGTTATTCATAACGTTCGTTTGATCGCTGACAGCACGGTGCCGGGAATGAGAAATAGTAGCATTAATGGCGCATTTCACGCGCGATGCTTTCCCGCACCGCACGAGGATCAGTCCTTGATAACGCCGCGAGCGCGCAGCAGCGCCGTTTTAAAATCTTCTTCGTAATCTTTCTTCAGACCCGGGATCTGATCCGTGCCGGCACTACCGCGCATTTTCAGGTGATAAATGAGAATATCGTCGCTCAGTTCGGACAACTCGCCCTGGAAGCCCGCTTCCTTCGCCAGCTTTTGCAAAAACTGCATCAAATTGAGATCGGGATCTTCCTGCCAGGCCGGGTGCAACAGCTCGATCAACTCGTTTACGCGATGCGTTTTCATCTCAATATCGTCCAATAGCATGAATAAACTCACAAAGTAGCAGGCTTACCCACACAGTGAAAGAACCGGCTTGTCAATAAAGGTAAATCCTGATGTCACGCCTGCTTTAGCGCTACAATCAGCCCATCGACAAGGCGGGATAAACGAGATGCATAAAGAAATCAGCGGCGTCATTTTGGCCGGTGGACGGGCCACGCGTATGGGCGGTGAAGACAAAGGCCTGGTGTCGATTGGTGGTATCGCACTCTATCAACACATATTGGCTCGGTTACGGCCGCAGGTGGCTTCCATCATCATCAGCGCCAATCGCAATCAGGCATGTTATCAGGCGAGCGGTTTGCCGGTGATTGGCGATCTGACGCCCGATTTCGCCGGGCCGCTAGCCGGTATGCTGGCCGGGCTCAAGCAATCTTCCAGCGAATGGGTGGCCTTCGTCCCTTGTGACGTCCCTGACTTTCCCACCGATTTAGTCGCTCAACTCTGGCGACAAAAAGACGCGGCGCCGGCGGCCTTTGCCAGTGATGGCGAGCGAGATCACCCTACGCTGGCGTTATTGCATACCCAACTAGCGCCGCAGCTGGCCGACTACCTGGCGCGCGGTGAACGCAAGCTGATGCTGTTCTTGCATCAAATTGGCGCACAACGCGTAGTGTTCAGCGGGCAGCAAACGGCATTTCATAACCTGAATACGCCGGAAGACTGCCTACATTGGCAGCAAACACGAGAGCTAAAGAAATGAATCGTTCATTGCCCCCCTTGCTGGCCATCGGCGCCTACAGCGGTACGGGAAAAACCACCCTGCTCAAACAGCTAATCCCGTTGCTGAAACAACGCCAGGTAAGGATTGGACTGATCAAACATACGCATCACGATATGGATGTGGATACGCCAGGTAAGGACAGCTATGAGCTGCGTAAAGCGGGCGCCGAGCAAACGCTGGTCGCCAACGATCGCCGCTGGGCATTAATGACCGAAACGCCGGAGCAACAACCTTTGGATCTGCGCTATCTGGCTGAGCGTTTTGATGCCGATAAGATCGATTTGATTCTTGTTGAAGGGTTTAAATATGAGCCGGTCAGCAAAATCCTGCTTTATCGGGCCGAGATCGGCAAACCGTTGGAAGACATGTTGGATCAGTTTGTCGTCGCGGTAGCCAGCGACCGACCACTATCCATCTCAGCTAAGCAGCTGGATCTCAATCAACCGGAAAGCATCGCCGACTTTATTGTCGAGTGGTTGAAAGGCGCAGCGTAGCTGCGCTTTTTTACGTATTGCACATAGCAAAAAGCCCTGAACGTCAGTTCAGGGCTTTCGGCTTTATTTGATGCCTG